>CAYPBV010000075.1:0-16450 GCA_964409025.1 uncultured Chitinophagaceae bacterium
AAATGGTATCGTAGGATTTATTTTTAAGTTGCGTACGTAAATGAGTTGCTATTTTTTCGATACTTCAGGAAATACATAATATTTATCCAGAGCAAAAGCAATGCTGTCAATGGTTGCTTTTTTTCCTGGTAAGAAAATTGCGCCTGCAGTTGCAGAGCAGATGCTGCTAGCAAATAAATGAAGAGTATAATCTGTTTCATGATAAGATTTTTGTACTACAAACATATTAGCAAATTCATCCGTTACAATCACATAAAAATGTGAATCTGAAGAGTCTACTTTGTAAGAAATTTATCCCGAACCAGGTTATTAAACTCTTGTGGCTGTTCAAATAAAGGGGAATGTCCGCTCTTATCAAACAAAGTAAAACTTTTAGAAGGAGCAGTTAACAACTCTGCGTAGTGCTTTACCAATGGCCAGGGGGTATTATAATCTGCCGCACCGCTTACAAAATGCACAGGTACTTTTACAATAGCTATATCTTTTCGTAAATTAAAAGTGTTAAACGCACTGTCATGAAACATTGTACCTGCTGTGGTGGCAGATGCTTTACTCCATTTTACCAATTGAAAAATATTAAAGTTATAACCTGTGAGCATTTTACCAATCCAGTCATTGTAATTGGTACGACCGTAGCGTTCTCCACCAAGCTTGAGCAACCATTCTTTTTGTTTTACAGTTCCCCAAAAACCCGTTTTATACATAGTGAGATAATTACCGTTTTGCGGCTGACCCATTTCTTCCAAATCAGCAATTGCTTTTTTATTATTACTTTTTTTAGCCTGCTCAAAAGCATATTGCCAGGATTGCAACTCACCCTCGAATGCATCAACCTCCTGTCCAACACCTATATAACCTGCAATACGCTCAGGATACATTCGTACGAGATACATACCCAGCCTTGCACCCCATGAATGACCAATGAGATAAATTTTTTCTTTATTAAACCGACTGGATAAATATTCAATCAACATATGCGCATCATCAATCATTTGCGGTACAGTAAGTTTGCTTTTATCCATTTTTTTGCTGAAGGAATTTCCTGCTCCACGCTGGTCCCAGCATACAACAGTGAAATCATTCTGCAATTCCTTATTTATTTTTTGAAACAATACCGTTGCAGATGCACCGGGGCCGCCATGGAGGAATAATAATACAGGATTGTTTACTGCATCTTTACTGCGGATTGAAACAAATTGTTTGGATTGATTGATGGAGATATATAATTCTTCAGATACCCGTTTTTGTGCCTGCAGAAATATGACTCCTATGATTATTAAACATATTGTAAAAACAAACCTCCGCATAATATTATCTAAAGCTGTGAAATTAATTTCAGTACAACTATTATTGTATCACATAAATATGTGAGTCAGCATCTGTCCCTACTCGAACCAACTCTCTACTCCTTCAAACAAACCCGATGTTTCCATACTGCCACTAAAGCCTGCATTTATAGCAAACGAATAATTGAAGTCAATACTATTGTCACCTTTGCCCTCAAATGATGCTTGTCCACGGTAGCCAGCATCAGCAAATTGATTATGCTTATCAAAGCTGATGAAAAATTGATTGCCCATTTTCCCTTCGCCCAGTTGCTTGCCTTCAAACTCCAAAGCACCTTCCATTCCGATACCAAACCATAGTGTGCTCATACCTGATTTAAAACTTTTTTCATAACCCACACCTATCGGTTCGGTTTCCATACCAGCATTGATTTTCAATCCATCGCAATTCACTTCTACATTCACACCAAACACTTCACCTTCCAGTTCAAATATTTCAGGACATTCAATATCTATGTTTCGTTTTGATTGCAACAATGCAGTTGCTTCTTCTAATGTCATTTTGGTATTGCAATCTATTGGATAATCCGGAGCCATTGTACTTCCTGAAATTCCTCTCAGTATTGAAAAATATCCAGCCATAGTACCGTAAGCCATATTTCGATTTCCGGATGTGGGGTCTAAAGCCAAAATAGGAATTAACTGATTGATGTAAGACTTCCACCTGCTCTTTAAAATCTTATACCGCTTTTCAATAATGCTATTATACTTTGGCATGTATTTATCATACACCGCTTTAATTTTTTCACAACGCAAACGACGATAGGCTTCTTCCTGTTCAAAAGTACTGCCCGCAGGCGCTGTAACTGTTTTATTGATGAGTTGAATTTCATTTTCAATTGTATGGCCGGCCTGTTGCATACTTGCAATATCAGATGGCTCAAAAGGCAAAGCAAGATAGTTGGAATGAAATTCTTTATGCAGATCTTCGAGTAATGCATCCACAATTTCACTGTACACAATTCTATTGTAATGACGATAATAAGTTTGTTCGGCTGCAGTTAAACCAGCTGCACTTCTACTATTCCAGTATTTTATTTCCTCATCAACTGATTGATTGTAGGTCATCATCTTTTGCCTGAAAGATTTTACATCTGCCATACTTCGTGGAAAACTTTCAATATCAAATTGCTCTAAGGCCAAATCATCAAAATAATTCTTTGGTCGCTTACCAGTCCAGCCATATTTCATTTTGCGTAAGTCACCTAAATTTACTTTACCACCAGCACGGATATAATTGGCGATGGTACTTGTCCGTTGGGAAACCTGTAATGCTTTTTCAAAATAGGATCTTGCTGCAGACATATTTTTTTCATACATACTGATCATTCCCATAGTATGATTTGCATCTGGATTAAATGGCGCTGCAGCAAGGCTTTTTTGCAAATATTGCTTACCCTTAATCACATCTCCCATTTTTACATAACACTGACCAAGATTATTAAGTACCACATTATGATTGGGCATTTTTGCCAAACAATACTTTAATACAGGCACTGCTTTGTGAGGAAGTCCCGCCATGTTTAACATAGCACCGAGGTTGTTCCATGCAAGTACATCATTTTGATTCTGCTTTGCTGTTTTTATTTGCAGTAACAGCGCTTTTACAGGTTCATTCTTATACCATTCGCCGGCAGCGGCATTGTGTTGTTGAAATGCTTTTTTGTTTTGAATAACGGTATCCAGCCATTGCTTATCTGCCGCACTTGCTATATCCATCAGTTTCCTTTCAATAAGAACAGTATATGCAAGTAATTCTGAGTTTGAAAAAGTTGTTGCAGGAATGGTTGCCAGTTTTTTCTCATCTTTAGTAGGCAACTGTAATTCAGCATCAGGCAACAGTTCCTCATTAATGGGAATGCCTGTTTGTTTGGATAATTGCTTTGCCTGCGCACTGTATTTTTTCAATAGTTGTTGTTTATATACTTCCTGCTGTTGAGGTGTCATCTTGCTCATCTTTTCCAGGTCAGCCTGACTTACCTGAGAATAACCACTCAAGCAAAAGAAGATAGAGGAAAGTATGTAATAACAATATTTCATTTTCTATGAATTAGTTTTTTACCCAAACCGGGGCAGGTACAACATTTTTTATGGGTTTGGTTGATTGCAGATAAGCGAAGATGGCCTGCAAGTCTTCTTTACTCATTTCTTTATAATTCATCCATGGCATGGGTGGTAATAAATCACGACCGTTTTCCAATCCTTTCCATTTGCCTTTGGTCATAGCTGTTTTAAATTGCTGAAAACTCCATAGCCCGATGCCTGTTGAATCTGAAGTGATATTTGCTGCATAAGAAATAAAACCCGGTGTAGCCAATGAGGTGTTTTCACCATTGAACAACATCCATCCTTTTGCAAAAGCATCTGTACTGATTTCATTGGATTCTGATTCTGCCCTGTGACCTGAAAATAATTTTGTTGTATCGGGCACCGGTCCCATTGCCGTTATTACTTTAGGTGAATGACAATCACCACATCCTGCAATGTTGACCAGGTAGGCACCCCGTTTAATCATTGAATCCTTTGAAATGGATTCCTTTTGAATACCCTGCGTTGTATCTGCACAGGAGAGAATAATAAAAGCACTTGCGAATGCACTTGTTAAAAAGAAAATTGTTCGTTTCATTTTGTTGTATTGTTTTAATTATTTAATTTCTTGTATCCATTGCTGAGCAAATAACCTTGCTGCTTCAATGGTTTCTTTACCGGCCCGGAAACATTTTTTCCAGTTATAGTCTTTTGCTTCGTAATCAGGATTTTCAAATTTCCATTTGCCATTGCGTTGTATCAGTTTTGCACTGAAATCAATATCTTCTGTGAGTTCCAGAAACGCTTTTAATTTTAGCTTTAAATATTGCTGCGCATCTTCAGGATATTCTTTGCTGAATTCCTTTATTTGCCTGATGATCTCCTCCTGTTGTTCCGGTGTTACTGAAACGGTACCTGCGTACATGGCATAATCTGGGTGATTGGGATTCTGCAATACCTCCAATTGTTTTCTGAGGAGTGCTATCGTTTCTTCATACATCTTTTTCATATCAGCGGGTGCCGCTTTTTTATCTTCTTCCGTATTCCTGATATCTCTTTTAATTTCTTCGATTCGTGCCTTCACATCAATACCTTCCTGTTTTCCGGGTAATAAACTTTCACGGTATTCTTTGTAAGCTGTTGCTACCTCTTTTGATTTGAAATACTCCTTCATGTATGCCCCCAGTTCCTGTACCAATACTGCACGCTTTCCTGCAGCAACAGTTTTTAACTTTGAAACAGGCGGTGTGCTTAAGGAAACATAGATCAAGTTTTCTTTCATGAGGATATTAGCTTCGGTCTTTGAAATTCCCATCAACTGAAAAACATCACTCATCTGTTGTCGTGACTGTCTGTAAGCAGAAAGTAAAACAACGGTTACAACTAATGCTACTATGATTAAATATTTTTTCATTTTGTTTTTAATTATTGTTTAATGAATTCCACTCTCCTGTTTTGAGCTTTGCCTTCTTTTGTTTTATTATCACCAACAGGAACTGATTCGCCTTTTCCATCAGTACCAATGTTGGCAGCAGCCACATTATATTCTTTGATAAGCAGTTGTTTTACCGCTTCACTTCGTTGTTTGGACAACAGAAGATTATCAGCATCATGCCCATCAGCATCAGTATGCCCTACAATCAGAATTTTTAATGAAGGGTTTGATTTCAACACATCGGCTATTTCTTTGATGATGCCGTAGGATTCAGGTTTGATAACAGCCGAGTTTACATCAAACAAAATACCTGTAGTGGAAAACATGCCTTCTGTAAGCAGTTTGTTTCTTGTATCAGCCACACCTTTTGCTACTTTAATGTTGGTTACAAATACTGCAACCTGTTCATCGCTGAAACCACCTTGTGACAGTCTGAAGAATAACTGGTTCATATTTGTATTTTCCGGCATGGCTTGCGGCACATCAAATAATTTTATTTCATTTACCCACAGCCTGAAGCGCTGTTGCTGCACCTGCATGCTGATGTGTATAGTTTTATTAAGTAAATTTTCTAATTGCTTAAATGCTTTTTCGCCTGAATTAAAATATTCGTTGCCCTTGTTAAAACTCACCAGCTTGGTAATAGAATTGTTTTCAAGTCCGGCATTTAAGTCAATTGATACTAATTGATGTTGAAATATATTTTGTAATACTGCATTGGAATTCGGCTTAACAGCACCTGAGGAAAGAATACCAAATGATACCTGCGGAAACATAGCATCTGTTCCCTTAAAATCAAGAAACAAATCAAATTCAGCAGTGAAGTCGCCTGTGAATGATTTACTGTTATCAGTAATATATAGGGCATTTTGTCTGAACTTTACCCATGATTGATTGAGTAGTGAAACCGTTTCGCCGCTGGCATTGGTGTTCCACCCGATGGGCAATTCACCTTTTGCATCGGTTTCGAAATTATTAACGTAAACAATTTTGTCGCCCGGTATAAAGTCAAATTTTGAATAGGCTTTGTTTGGCTCCTGTGCATATACTGCATATGAGCATAAACACATCAGTAACAATTTTGTCATTTTCATATTTATTTCATTTTCTTACAGCAAAACTATTTTGCTTGTAAGGTGACAGATTGAATATTTCCGACATCATTTTAAAACCACATGAATATGTGATGAAATAAAAAAGCCAATCAAAATATTTTGATTGACTTTACTATGAAACACTTTGACCAAAAAAGTTGAATAGAATTGATGCAGTACAAGAGTGCGACGCAACAGACGTTCAATAGTAGTAACAAAGTTTGTTACATCATCCTCTTACGCCACCCATTTCATGTTGATGGCAGAAAAATGACGTTCCGGGCTTATACCAAAATAATCTTTGAAATCCCGGGTGAAGTGCGCAGCATCGGCATATCCGAACTGGTAAGCAATATCAGTATAGTTATCTTTACGTATAAGACCTAACTGATGAGCTTTGTATAAACGCATCACCCTGTAGTAACTTTTTGGAGAAATACCAAGATAGCGTTGAAAGCTGCGCTGTAATTGACGCTCGCCAACATATACTTTTTTACTGAGGTCGGCTATATTCAGTTCATCATGATGACGGATGAGTTTTAATGCCTCGGTAAAATAATTACGTTCAATTTCTTTATACTTTATCTGGCTATGCAAAAATGTTTCTACCAAAAACAATCTTTCACTGATTGTTTCTGCAGATATCATGTTAGAAATAATGGGTGTAATTTTACTTGCAAGGAAATCCTCTGTATTTAAAAAACTGTTGTGATATTCTGTCAACGGTGCACCAAACAAACGGATGGCACCTTCGGGAGTTAAGCGAACACCAAAGAGCTCTGAATTTCCGAAACCAAACCACTCAGCTGCTTTATCACAAACACCGGTAAAAATAGAATCAGGATAATTGAATTGATATCCATCTCGTATACCAACCATGTTTCTTCCACGGATTTGCGTAATCCATTCAATAGTGCCGGCAGGAAAGCAACGTTGCATGGGAGTTGGTTCAAAATCTTTTCCATCGGTATGTAAAGACCAGTATCCAATTACGTAGGACTTTAATGCTTCAGATGGTTGGTATTCTTTATAAAAGAGATTCATATGACAAAATTATTTTTTTATTGCAGCTTTGTAAATAAATAATTATTTAGATACCCTGGAAAAAAACCGCATTCGATTCAACGGCTTTTAAACGCATATTTTTCAATGACTTATACTCTTCAGAATTGTACCAGCTATCCGCTACCTCCAAAGTAGGGAATTCAATCATTACCGGAAAAGTAGGATGCGTTGTACCTTCTTTTTTTTCAAAAGGACCACCAATAACTATATAACGCCCGCCGTAAAGGTCTACAGTACTTAATACTTTTTCACGGTATTCCTGCATTGCAGTTTCATCATATACTTTTAGAATGTCGAAATAACAATATGCTGCCATAGTTTTAAATTTTAGTACACAAAATTGAAACGTATTTAACAGGATGAATTGAAAAAAACCGACATTCTCTCATTAGTACTTTGATGCAGCTGCTTCTGCAATACATCTGATTGAAGCTATTAAATGCGGACATTTTTAAATGTACCGGATAAAGTCAGATCGCATTGATTGGCAGGATCAATCGGCGTGGCTAAGTTTTTGACCGTTGGATCGTTGATGAGTCTTCTTGCTTTAACCGTAAATGAACCACTGATTAATTTATTTTTTGAATCATGAGCAGTAATGTTCAGTAATCCTTCAAACACAACACCTGTTTTTGAATCTGTGGCACTTCCCCATGTACCGGTTGCACTTTCGTTAAAGAGATATGTATAATATACACGATTCAAAGCAGGTTCAACTGATCCAAACGTATAACCCTTTGCAAGATTTGGAATAATATGTGATGCATTTATATACAAAGTAACGTATTCACTTGCTTTACCAACCACAGAAGATTCTGCAGCAAGGCGTATATAAAACTGCCCATCTTCTGTTCCCGTGGCAACTTTTACATCTGAAGTGCCGTAAGAAACATTTTTTTCAGTGTTGGATTGGTTGGGAAATACGAGATTCCGGATAAGACTTGCCTCGGCAGCCGGTAGTACTAATGGTGCCTCTTTTTGTTTTTTACAAGAAATAAGGGAAACTGCCAGTACACAAAACGTGTATACTACGTTTAATTGCTTCATTTGATAAGGTTTTAGATACGAATGAAAGCAATTGTCCGCATTTTAAATATCACATAAATATGTGTTTTTATAACGATACACCCTTTTTCTGTAACCAATATAACAACACCTGCATAAACACATCATCTACACCATTGCCATGATTGGACAAAAAAGAAATGTACAACCCATCCTGTGGCAGGTAACGAAAGGCCGATTGAAACCCTTCCACACCACCGTTATGCCCCAGCATTTGCACAGCACCCGGCTCTTCTACCATCCATCCTAAACCATAATGAACAAAGGGCGGATCAAACTCCGGATGTGCTTCTTTTTGCCACATGCGCTGCAGTGAATTTGTATTAATATATTTTCCGCTGATAATGTATTGAAAAAGCTGATGCAATTCAGTACTGCATAAGAACAAACCACCAGCTGCTGCCCACGCATCTGGATTATTACCATTAATTGCTTTCACCCACTGTCCATTCTTTTGTTCATAACCTGTAACAAATCCTTTCGCCTTTACAGCGATACCTGCAGGCAGCAATAACTGCTCCTGCACAATTTGGACATATGTTTTCCCATAAATTTTTTCGAGTATAGCACCTGCTGTTATAAAACCTGCGTTGGAATAGTTAAGGTGAAGGCCGGGTGTATCATTTACCGGTTTTGATTTTTCTACAAATGAATAAATTTCTTTATTGGAAATGGCTTTGTTTTCATCAAAACCCGGTTCAGTAAAATAATCACCAAGCCCTGAAGTCATATTGAGCAGCTGACGAACCGCTATCTTATCTGCATTTTTTAAAATAGTTTCAGGCAAATAATGGATTACAGTTTTTTCCAAATCCTGCTTACCCTGCTCCACCAATTTCATCACCAGTACTGCTGTAATTGTTTTACCTACAGAGCCGATATTGTACCGAAGCTGACTGCTGTTTGGCACTGCCTCTGTTTTATTTGCAAAACCGGTGTGATGATCAAGAATTGGTTTTCCGTTTTGTGAAATGAATACAGATCCTGAAAAACCCGATTTTTCAAGCATGGTGATAACGGCTTTTGCATCGTCCTGCGAGAAAAGGGTTACTTTGTTTTGCTGTGCGTGTAACCCTGCCGCAACAGTAAACAGGAGTACAACTGCCAAAAGAAATTGTTTCATTATTTAAAATTTCTTTGTTTGACAGTTGCTCCTGTAAACAGGTTACAGCATTTCAGCAAAACCACATAAATATGTGATAGATGTCCTTTTTTATGCAAAAATCTTCTTCCTCACAAGTAATAAGAGGAGCGATAATACACACAACAGTGCTTCTGTCATTAACCACTGTGTACCAAATGCGCCTAAACTTCCTTCGGCAAAAATGGTGATGGTTCTTGAAATGGCATACAACCCGCCAAAAAGTGCCACTACAATTAATCCCTGCTTTTGATTTTTAAACAGTAAATAAACAAGCTGAATAAAAATCAACAATCCAATGCCACCATAAACGCCACGGATGGAACTAAGCGCATCGGTGTTCGTTAATTTCACTCCTACTAAGTCCATTACAGACTGCGGGCTAACAAGTGCCTGAACGCTTACCATGAGTACGGCGGCGGCTGTTAAGCCAATAATGATTGCTGATGCAATACGGATAAATTTTACATTGTTCATAAATGAAAGGTTTAATAATTAATGAATAATAGCCTGATTGATATATTATTTATTCGCCTAGTTATGCCGCAGCTTTAAGTGTTTGATTAAAAATGTTCAGCACACTTTCAATCTGCACAAAATGACGTTGTTCATGTGCAATGAAGAAACGAAACGTATCGCCCAGCTTTAAAGAAATAAATCTGCTGAGTGAAGTGGGAATGCTGATGTAATCCAGATTGGCCCTTTTTGCAATCTGCAGTAAGTTTATCAGGTGATGCTGATGATGAATAAATTCTTCGAGCACCACTTTGATATTAGGTTGAGCGGAAGGAATTGCATTCTTTGGCGCTTTCATTTTTTTTGAAATGGTATTGCTTTCATTTGGCTTCATGAGTTTGGTAAAATAATTACCCAGCCAACCCGGTGTAAAATCGGTATTAGGTCCACTTTGATTCAGATGCATTTATTTTCAATTTCGTTAATGTAATGACGGGAGTAAATATTGAGATGTTCCAACACTTGTGCTACACTCCATTTATCAGCAGCCGGTTGTTTGGTTAACATTTCTGTTGAAAGATGCTGTAATTGATTTGCCTGTAAAAGTATGTACCGTACATCTGCCTGCAAACTTTCTAATAATGCGTTGCTGTTGTATTTCATTTTCATATATTTTGAAGTACAAATTTGGAAACAAGCATTAATTTAAATGTTGGTAAATACCAAGATTTTAAATTTTTACTGAAGCTAATAATTTACTGAAGTTGGTTGCGTCCATTCCTAAATAAGAAGCAAGGTATTTATGCGGTACAAGATTTAAAATATGCGGGCTTCGTCTGAGTAATGTTTTAAATTTTTCTTCATTGGAAAAACATTGCAGTTCAATGTAGCGTTCCAGTGCTCCCTTTAATGCAAAAGCTGTGGCTTTAAAAAACAATTGCTGCAGATTGGGAATATTTTTGAGATGCTGCTGCACTTCATCATAATTGATACGGAGAAATCGGCTGGCGGTTATTGTTTCCAAAAAGTAAAGCGACGGAGTTTGTGTAAGAAAACTATCGGCCACACCACTAAAGGATGGTGGATAGGTAAATACGATAGTAGCCTCTTTGTTGTCATCGCCCAGGTAAAATGCACGCTGTACTCCTTCCGTTACAAAGTAGAGATACTTTTCTGTTTCACCTGCGGCGGTGAGAATGGTTTTGCGTTTATAAGTAACAGGCTGCCAGTTGGCAGTAAAGGCATCCAGCTCTGCTGACGTTAATGGATGCAGGTTGCTGAGGTAGGATTTGAGTAATTCAATTTCCATCAGCATAAATATACAGCTTTACCACAGTTGTTGAAACCGCTCAAAAAGCAGCATTCGTTTTGAAACTCCGGTCAAGCATCAGTTATTCTGCGGATTTGTAGTACAGTTGATGAGGAGGTATCTTACTCCTGCACCGTAAGTGGGCAATACGTACACATGCGCCCAAAATAAATCGTTCATAAAAAAAGGTTTAATGGTGATGATAACATTTATACTTTAAAAGTAATTTCTTAAATGGCGCAGGTCAATCGCATAAGTATGTGAACTGTTGAAATAACTGATTGAATTGATGTGAGAGAAGTATCACATGTTATCAGAAGGCAGTATAGCTATTAAAAAAAAACCGCCATCCTTACAGATGACGGCTGCATTAAACTGAAACTATGAACTATTGTTTCACCACTCTTCCACTTCCGGTAATATCAGTTGTTACTGATGCATTTCCTTTGTAATAAACCTTACCACTGCCTGTAATTTTTGCATACAGCTTTTCTGAAACGGAAATCTTTGTATTACCGCTGCCTTCAATTTTAACACGTGCATCTCTGGTTGAAAATCCAAACGCATCAATTGCAGCAGAGCCCATAATCACTGCTTCAAAATTATCAGCACTGCCAGATATGATGTTCACTTTGCTGCTGCCACAGGCAGAAAATCCTGCAAGTGCAGGCAAGGTGATACTTACTTTTGAATTATCATTACTCACACTGGTGCCTGTTTTATATCCGATTTTCAGTACACCATTCACTACTTTAGTTTCCAAAAGAGGAAGCAGATTGCTGTAAGCGCTCACTTCTACGTTAAAGCTGTTACCCTGTGTAACGTTTACATCCGTACTTCCTTCCACTTCAATTTTTGAAAAATCTGTAAGTGGCCGTAACTCTGTTTGTGTATTACCGTTGCCAATTACATTTTCTTTTTTGCATGATGCAATTGCAGTTACCATTAAAACTGCTACGATTAAATTTTTCATTGTTTTATTTTTTTGATGATAAGTTGATAATTAATGAATATCCCAATATAAACCCATACGCATAGTTACATTGCTGTTTAAATAAGGATTACCTGCTACCCAGCCTTCTGTTTTTGCTTCTGCTTCTGCATACACAAAAAAGTTTTTGCCTACCTGGTGTTTACCACGCAACTGTAACAAACCACCCGGTGTTGCTTTATCCGTTTTAAACAACTGGTCTTTGGGCTGCAGCCATAGCATCGCTCTTGCCTGCATGGGAATGGATTTCTTTTTTGTTTTAATTTCAAAAGAAGGTTTTTCAATTTCAATACCCGGAAAAAAGCGTTGCTGATTTTGATAACCGTGCAAACCTACAAACCACTGGCTGCCTTTAATTTCCAGAAAAATATCTGCACCCACATCATATCCAAATGAATTGAGGACATGCCTGCCTGCAAAACTGAACGCTGACTGTTCATTCAACTTAATGCGGCTCACACCAATCATGGCAGGCGATAAAAAGTTTATGTATTGCATTCGGCCCATTTTTGCGAGGTAATCATCTTCCTCTTTTGTTAAATCACTGCGTTTAATGGCACGGTCAACCCCATTGCCATTGGGATGTGTGCCACGGCTGGTATATGATTCATTGGGTTTAAACAAATCATATACCCATCCTGTAAAATCCCAACCCACATAATCACGTTCAGAAATAATAGTACCATACTTGTTCATGGTATCAATGCTTGCATCATATCCCTTTTTCTTAAATTGATTTACATAATCAACTGCCTGCTTGGTAATGAGAATATTCATAGCCATATTGGCATAATGTGTTTTGCTGAAAAAATTATCCTTTCGCATATTCCGTACCAGTTCATACTGTGCTTCCACTCCTGCAGAAAAAGAGCGAATCATTTCCTGTGGTGCTGCAGCTTTCCATCTTATCAAATCCTCATCACGCACTTTTGAAACAGAACCGCCGGGTATACCACCGCTTATACGGTAGTACGTATCATTATGACTGCTGATGCATTGATGTGTAATACCATTGCGGTGAAACTCTTCATGCAGCCACACAGGCCCAAACACCATAAGATGATAGGCGAGCACATAATCTACCACTCCCGCTGTAATGTTTGCCGCCATACGGTTGAGCAAAGCTTTTTTATTGGTAGTTGGCGCTATCCATTTATTCCACAATTTGTTATTGTAATAATAATTGGTGGCATGTAAATTTTTTGTTACGGCTAATGCCTGTTGCATGCTCAGGCTTTCAAAACTGCGGAGGTAATCACCTGCTGTGGGTGATGTGTTGTTTCCTGATAAATTTCCGGTGCGTTTGTTATACGCCATGCCTGCTGCTTTATTCAGGTGCGGCAGTTCAAGCACCGGAAAATCTAACAACAACTTGGGTTGAAACCGAATGCTGTCCTGTGCGTTCAGTTGTACATTCACATAGAACAGCAGGGCCCATGTGAGATGATAAAGTTTTTTTGTGTTCATAATTTTACTATTAAGGTTTAATGATGAACCAAAATTAAGTTCGGTTTTAAGAGGTGTTTGGGTGAAATGTATTATACTGAAGCTGAGTTATTGAAAGAAACAGGCTAAGTATTGAAATTTGAGGATGAAATAAGTGTAATTGTGCCAGGCAAATAAACCTGAAGATTACTTATTGTGCCAAATTGCCTTTAATTCTTTCACTTTAGTATAAATATTAATCACCTCTTACTCCACTTTTTCCAAACAATTTCTACAGGGCCCTGGTGAAACTTACTGAGCCACCACTTACTAACAATGATTTGTATTGTAAAAAGGAGGAAGCACAAGAAAAATGTTTCAGTTAGTGTAAGCTTACCGTTTAATTGCAGCAAACGGGGCCAATTTGCAAAGAGCATAACATAAAATAAAGATTGAAGTATATAGTTGCTGAGTGCCATACGGCCAACTGGCTCAAAAAGATTTTTGAGGCGCTTCCAAATTTTGGTTTGCCGGCAGTGTATGAATAATGATATGTAACCCAGGCTTTGCAGCAGCAATCCGCTTACAATTACAAAAGGAAGCCAGATAAGAGCGGGTGTTATTTCAATGCTGCCGTTCATCATTTGAATAAATAAGTAACTGCAGATAAACCCGATTGAAAATCCTGACAGCATCAGCACTTTCCGTACTTTACTGAATTGTTGCGGATTTTGAAAAAAACCAACTTTACCCAAGTAAAAGCCTATCAACATATTGCCAAAACAAAAAAGCATGGTGAGCGGAGTTGCCTGAATAAAATTGGTAAATGTATCTGTTCGCCAGTTAATCCATAAGTAACTTAAATAAGAACTGACTTGAAACTGTGTTCCAAATAAAGTTGTATCGAACGGATAACGCTCCAAATCAAAAGCCTTATAAAGAATAAATGTAACTGTAGTAGCTGCTATACTGAAAAATAAAGCCATTCTGATAATTTGCTTTGCGCTAAGCCGGTAAACGAGGAGTAAAAACAAACCGCAAATAGCATAGTTGCGAATAATATCACCGTTCCAGATAAAATATGCATGAACGGTTCCTATCAAAAGAAGCAGCAGCATACGACGTATGAAATAGCTACGGAAGGAAGCTGTACTCATTTCCTTTGAATGCATTTGCACATAAAACCCGAAACCAAATAAAATTGAAAAAATGGTTACAAATTTTCGTTCAATCAGCATTTGATATATAAAGTGAAAAACACGGTCAGTTTTGAGTGTACCCAAAATGACTGAACCACTTTGAAACAAACTTTCTGCGTTATTTGCGAAAGGGATATTGGCAAATAAAATCCCAAATAATGCGAATCCCCTGATGACATCAACACTGCCAATACGATTACCGGGTCCGAAGCCTGATGATAAGTTTTGTGTATTCATGAATTTTGATTTGATGAACACATAAAACTAATACCCAAATTAAAGGCAGAATCTGTGAAAGCAGTGGCCCGGAAACCGAAGCATGGAAAATAAAGAGTGAAATACTTAAATATCAAGCCGAAATATTCGACTCAGGCTATTTATTCAACCATTCTTTGAACTGTGCTGCACGTTTCTGGCTGATGATGATTTCATCTTCTGTTTGAGGATTGAGATGCAGTGCCAGCTTACCATTTTCTTCGTTGGTAAAATAATGACAGGCGTTGATGTTAATGATGCTTTGCCTGTTGGCCCTGAAAAACAGCGCATCATCCAGTACCTTCGTTAATTCATCCAGCGTATGGCTGAGCAGGTAACTTTCGTTCTGAAAAGTAATGAGTTTGGTAAAATTCCCTTCCTTCAGCACATAAGCAATTTGAGCTACAGTAATGGGAATATTTTTATTGCCGCTCACAGCAACCAATGTTTTTAACTTTTGAACAGATGTTTTAGCATTTGACAAAGGGGCTTCATCTGCCTGCATGGCACCGGTATGGTCTTCATAACGGGCAGTTACAGAAATACCGTTTTGCTGGAGCGTATAAACCTGCTCCTGCAACTGGTGCAATTTATTTTGCTGTATTTTATTTTCTCTGAAGAAACTGAACGCAGCAAAAAATAAATTCAACGCAACTATTACTACTACACTTATTGGAAATTCATTGTAAAAGAAACTTACTTCGGCAGGATTGTAATCCATCACTGAAAAGAAATAGATACTGATTGCAATGGCAATAAATAAAGATGGCAGCAGAATACCCAACAAAAGTTGCTGTACTACTCTTTTTTTGAAGCGTAGTTGCAATGGATATGTTATTTGAAGATAGTTATTGATAATGTTTATATAACTTATCAGCACGTAACCAACACTTACGGCTACAACCATATCACTGATAAAGTAAGGAGCAACCACTACATCAGAAATCGATTCCGCACCTATAAAAACAAAGAATAAAGCCAGCACTAATGCCGCTGTTAATCTTGCAGCAATTACTGGAAGTGAACGTTTGAACCATTTTTTTAATTGAGCGGTACTGTAGTACTGTCGTATCAATGGATGGGTATGCAGTCTTGACTGAATCATATTTATCCGTTTAAGCACTGCTAAAATAAAACATTAGTGCTGGGACAACATCACATAAAAATGTGAAAATAGAACCGGAAAATAAGTTGAGGCCAAATAAGTTTACACTTTAGCACTCATCAATTACACAATCTTATCCTTAAACGCCTTGGCTACGGCTTCTGATTTGGAGTTTACATGCAGTTTTTCGTAAATTTTTTTAATATGGCTACGTACAGTATCAATGGCAATAAACATTTCTGAAGCAATCATTTTATAGCTGTAGCCATCTACTAATAACTGAAGTACCTGTTTTTCACGGTCGCTGAGGTTGTAATCTTCATTCTGCTTATCCACATTTACCTGAGAGAACATTTTTAATACCTGTGTGGCAATACTGGCTGTCATGGGAGCACCGCCACTGGCAGCTTCTTCTATGTATTCTAGTAGTTTGGAAGGAGGTGTTTTTTTCAAAATATAACCATTAGCTCCGTTTTTAATGGCTTCAAATACATTTTTATTATCGTCAAAAACGGTGAGCATCAGAACTTTAACGT
>CAYPBV010000076.1:0-16347 GCA_964409025.1 uncultured Chitinophagaceae bacterium
GCACCACACTAACATAATTATTTTTCAATGCCCACACATCTGTATCTTTTCCTTTATCAAAGTTTTTAAACTCGCCTGTGAGCCAGTAATATTTTTTTCCGGTAGGATCTAAGCGTTCATCAAAATCCTCTTCATATTTAGCATAAGCCTGTCGGCACACTTTAATGCCTTTTATCAGCTCGGGTACTACATTTGGAATATTTACATTTAGACAAAGATGTTTGTCCATTTTTTTCATTGCCAGAACCTGCTCTACAATTTTACGGGCATAAATTTTACCGGCGCTAAAATCAGCTTCCATGCTGTAGTTGAGCAATGAAAAACCAATGCTGGGAATACTTTCAATACTTGCTTCAATGGCCGCACTCATGGTGCCGCTGTAAATTACATTAATGCTGTGATTGGCTCCGTGGTTGATGCCGCTCAAACAGATATCCGGTTTGCGATGCAGAATTTTATCCACCGCCAGTTTTACGCAATCCACAGGTGTGCCGCTGGTTTGCCATGTTTCCACGCCCTCTATCAGTTGCAGTTTGTGCATGCGTAAGGGGTAGCCGATGGTAATGGCATGGCCCATACCGCTCTGCGGTTTATCCGGCGCCACCATTACTACTTTACCCAGATCTTTCACAGCCTCGGCCAGGTTGCGGATGCCGGGCGCCGTTACACCATCATCATTGGTGATGAGGATAATGGGTTGTTGTTTTTTTTGTTTTGCCATTTTTGAAATCAGCTTTTGATCACTATGGCAGCGGTATTGTGTCACTAACTTCATCGTTCTGTTCTTTGTGGAGCGATGACCTGCCGGTATAAAAGTGAGATTAATTAGGGAGTTTACAAAATGGAAAAAATTGAGGAATGTTTAAGTATTTTTTTTATATTAGATTTACATCAATTGAGTTTTATGAAACAACTTATATTCTTATTGCTTTTTTCTCAGTCTCTGCAAAATAAAGCTGGTGAGATTGATAATTTAAAGTCACACAAGGATGTTTCGAAGTTTCTAAAAACTAAATTTAAGTATGTGAAATTTGACTTAAAAGACACATCATGGGTTTATGGTGCAAATAATAAACTAATTAAACTTGCTGATTCATTAAATGTAAAGTATTGGTTTGTTGAAGACTTTGACAATAATCAAGAAAAAGATCTTTTTGCTTATGGGTATGCCGAAACGAAACAAAAAAAGAATGGATTTTTAGAAATTCTAGTGGTTTTATCTGATAAAGGGAAATTCAAAAAGATAAGTTTACGGCAGTTTTATGCAGGTATGTTTGAAAGTAATGATATTTTTCCTGCGATAGTAAAAGTCAATAGCATGCCATTTATTCTTGTTCATACTCTAAAAGATGCCCTGCTAGATAATTCAGTAAAAGGAAATGAAAATTTTATATCATTTCAAACTGATACATTAACCTTTAAGAATGGATTTCCTCTTTTATATTCCAGTGCTTCTTTTTATCCTAAAATTAATCGAATTAATTTCAAAACATCGGGTTGCTTTGGTACCTGCCCAATATTTGAAATGACAATAATGCCAAGTAGAGATTTAATATATAAAGCAATCAAGTATAATTCTGAATACGGCTCTTTTTCATGCAGGTTGTCTTCATCAGATTATGAATATATCATTAGTTGCTTGATTGCTTCGAAGTTTATAGAACTTAAAGATATTTATGAAGTTAATTGGATTGATGACCAAACTGCAACGCTCGAAATAGAATATGATAATGGTAAAGTCAAGCAGATTTCAGATTATGGTATGTTATCAAATATTAGCTTAATGTTCTTGTATAAAAGGTTGTACGATTTACGAACAACAATTAAAAATTGCAAATAAATTTCGCTTGCCGTGGTTCGTGTCTTCACGAACCATTTGTATTTTATATGGATATAAGGTTCGTGAAGACACGAACCTTGGTGTAGCAGCTTAAATTGTTCAGGCATTCTAATTTATTTGCTTTTCAAACTCTTTAATCAAATCCCTTACTACCACACTTGCAGCAGTAGCACCAAACACTGCAGGCAGATAGGAAATAGTTCCGTAAGCAGATTTTTTGTAATTCTTCCCATCAGTCAACATTAAACTCTCTTTCATCGGTTCTTCAGGTGAGAACACCACCTTTATGCCTCTGCGTATGCCCATGCGTTTTAAGTTTTTACGTATCTGCTGTGCAAATGGACAATTATATGTTTTGGAAATATCTACTACCTGCAACTTCGTTGGGTCCAGTTTGGCGCCGGCACCCATACTGCTCACCAGCTTCATCTTTTTTTCATAAGCCGTTTTAATGAAGGTGATTTTGGGTGTAATGCTGTCAATAGCATCAATGATGTAATCAGGTGAAGTGGTTAAATGGTTGAGTACCATTTCGGGGTTTACAAATTCTTTAATTACATGCAGCTTCAACTCAGGGTTAATGGCTTTTAAACGTTCTTCCATAATCAGGGCTTTGCTCACGCCATGATTGGTAGCAAGTGCCGGCAGCTGACGGTTGCGGTTGGTTGGGTCCACCACATCGCCATCAATAATCGTCATTTCGCCTATGCCAGCCCGTGCAATAAATTCTGCCGCAAAGGAACCTACGCCACCCATACCTACTACCATTACATGTTTAGTGGTGAGGTAACGAACTGTATCTTCTCCAATCAACAGGCTGGTACGGCCGAGCCAGGAAATATCATTCATCATTTGAAGGAGTTGTTTGAGTTAAGTACATCACTCTGTGTTCTCTACTTCGCTCTGGTGCGGAAATGTTTTTTTTCACACAGAGGGCACAGGGTTCACAGAGGGAAAAAATGCTGCGTATTTTTCTCGAGCTGCAAACTAAGCGATTCTTCATCAATTGAAAAAATAGCAGCCGCTGTTTTGTACAGCATTTCAATACTCACGGAGGCATCATCTGTTTCCAGGAAAAATTTTTCTTTTGGAACAATCCTTAATACTTCCTGCATGTGCGGCTGCAGCAATGCTTTTCCAAAACTGAGGCAATACCCCGCATTGATAATTTGCAATGCCAGTTCTTTACTTTTATTAAACCCATGAAATACTGCGGGCACTTGTGCTTGCTTCAACTGTTGTAACATTTCATCATACGCTTTTACACAATGAATGATAAGTGGTTTTTTGATTTGGTTAGCCAATTGAATCTGTTGGGCAACTATTTGCTGTTGCAGTGCAAAATCAGAGTCAGCAAGTTTATCCAGACCGCATTCGCCAATGGCTTTTACATGCGGATGTGATGCGTAGTGTTTCAATAGCTCTAATTCATTTTGCCAATCTGCAGTAATGTACCACGGGTGTAAACCGATGGAGTAGAGTCCTTTCATTTCAACTTGATTAAAATCTTTGTACAGATTTAGAATGAACAGTTCATTTACTTGCGGTTGATGGTGTGTATGAATGTTGATATACTGCATGTGCGATGCTGCAAAGTACAAAACTAAAAGGTTGATGCTGATTATCCCCTCCCTGGAGGGCGGCAGGCACTTTAACTTTCATCATGATTGACAGGGGCGGGTAAACTATACCATAGAAGATGGAAAGTATCATCTCCTTTGGCGTGATGCCGCCGAAACATTCAGATGAATAATGTGAAGGCGGCACAAGGGTGCGACGTAAATACGCTCCTTCGCATGCACAAAAGCCCATTACCTAAAAAATAATTTCCCAAAAATTTTGGTATTCTAAAATTTTTAGTATATTAGCGCCATAAATTTTAGCGTATGGCCATTGCCAATCAAAATCTCAAATACCTCCGCAAACTGCGGGGATGGACTCAGGAAGAGTTTGCCAATAAAATAGGCATCAAGCGTTCCCTTGTGGGTGCATATGATGAGGAGCGTGCTGAACCCAACTATGAAGTGCTGGAAACAGTGAGTGATTTATTTAAAGTGAGCATTGATGATTTACTGCGCAAAGATTTGAGTGAAACAAAAGGAAGTTATCTCGCCAGGCGCCGACAAATGAAGATGATCGCAGATACCAATGTCATTCATTTTGTACCGGTAAAAGCGGCGGCAGGTTATCTCAACGGCTACGCTGATCCTGAGTTTCTGGATGAGTTGAACACATTTACATTGCCCATGCTTTCAAGCGGCACCTACCGTGCTTTTGAAATTGTGGGAGATAGTATGTTGCCCACGCCCAGCGGCAGTGTGATTGTGGGTGAAAAGGTGCACAATTTTGATGATGTAAAAAATAACAATGCCTACATTGTTGTAAGTAAAAGTGAAGGTGTGGTGTACAAACGTGTGGTACGGAGCAATCGTACCAAAAATAAACTTACTTTGGTGAGTGATAATCCCACCTATCAACCTTATGAGGTAAAAGCAGAAGATGTACTGGAGTTTTGGAGTGCACAAATGGTAATCAGTAAAGTAGGACAAGGGCAAAGATGGGATGTAACTAACCTGGCATCGCTTGTTTCTAATCTTCAGGACCAGGTGAATAATTTGAAAAAGAAGATGAATTAAAAGTATTCAGATACAGGATAAGCCGCTCATACCATTTCAACCGTTTGAGCGGCTTTTTTATGATAGCTTGCGCCCCGAAATGAGAGTGATTTATTTGTTTGTTTTATTGATTGCTTGCCTCACATCTGTTGCGGGTACTGAACCGGAAAGGGATTTAAAAGCTGTAAAAATTTCAGCCCCCATAAAAATTGATGGGTTACTCAATGATGCGGCCTGGCAAAATGTAACACCTGCAGAAAATTTCATTGTCAACAGTCCCAATTACGGGGAAAAAGAATCGCAACGCACCAAAGTGTATGTGGTGTATGATGATGCAGCTATTTACATTGGTGCTTATTTGTATGATGATCCTAACCTGGTGCGTAAGCAGTTAACGCCACGTGATGGTGAAGCAAGACAGGATGTTGATTATTTCTCTGTTTTTTTTGATACCTATAACGATGATCAAAATGGTTTTCAGTTTTTAGTTACCAGTCGCAATGTGCAGAGTGATGGCAGATTAAGTCCTTTTTTAAATTCACAGTTTGGTCCACCCAGTGATTACAGTTGGGATGCAGTGTGGGAAAGCAAAACCAGTTTTCAAAAAGATGGATGGATTGTGGAAATGCGAATTCCTTATTTTTCCCTGCGTTTTGCACAGAAAGAAATACAGGATTGGGGTTTGAATTTTTTGCGTTTCAGTCGCCGTAATAATGAGTTGACCTATTGGAATAACATCAACCCCAATCAAAATGGATTTGTAAATCAGTTTGGTCGCTTAAGCGGCTTGCAGGGCTTGCAACCGCCATTACGTTTATCTTTTCTTCCCTATGTTACTACAGGTTACAGAACTGTGCCATCTGCAAAAGGAAGAACAAATGAAGTGTTGCGTAACGGTGGTATGGATGTTAAGTATGGTGTAAATGAAAGTTTCACGCTGGATGCAACGTTGATTCCTGACTTTGGTCAAGTTATCAGTGATAATGTAATTAATAACCTGTCTCCTTTTGAAGTACAGTTTCAGGAAAACCGTCCATTCTTTACGGAGGGAACTGAAATATTTAATAAAGCAGGATTGTTTTACAGCAGAAGAGTGGGCGCAACGCCCGGTGGTTACAATGCTGTAAAACGAAGGGCAAATGATTCTGTAAGCATCATCAAAAACCCCGGTATTGTACAGTTGTATAATGCCACAAAGTTTTCAGGACGTAACAGAAAGAAATTAGGTATTGGTGTGTTTAATGCCATTGGTGCTCCCATGTATGCTGAAATTGAAAATAGAAACACAAAAATTCGTGAACGCATTCTAACCGAGCCGCTCACTAACTATAGTGTAATTGTTTTAGATCAGGCATTAAAAGGACGCTCATCACTTACACTTACCAATACCAATGTTACACGAAATGGCAGAGCAAGAGATGCAAATGTTACAGGTTTTGATGCAGCGTTGTTTGATAAGTCAAATACATTTGGATTTAGAAGTAAGATTGATTACAGTAAGATTATGGGTAATAATCCGTATGATGGTTTCCGTACGTTTATTAATGTGGGTAAAGTAAGTGGTAAGATTCAATACAGTTTAACCAATAATATTGAGAGTGACCGTTATGATCCCAATGATTTGGGTATTTTGGGAGCGCCTAATGAAGTTACAACAACGGCAGCCATCAGTTACAATCAATTAACCCCCACTGCCAAATTTAACTCCTTCAGTTATAGTTTTAATGTGCGTCATGAAATGTTGTACAAACCTTTCCGTTTTACAAATACACGTTTTAATGCCAGAGGTTTTTGGTTCTTCAAAAACTTCTGGGATATGAGTGTAAATATTTCATTGAACCCATGGTGGCAAAATGATTATTTTGATTTACGTACACCGGGCAGGTTTTTGAAAAAAGTGCCTTTTGCATTTATTGGTTATGAAGGAAGCAGTGACAGCCGAAAAAAATTATTTGGTCGCTGGGGCGTAGGTTTTGCTGAAAGTGTAGATATAAAAGCTGATGCATTTTACTTTTTGCGGGGCGGTGTTCGTTATCGGTTTAGTGATCGCTTTAGTTTGGATATAAATTTAAATCGTACACATGATAACGGACAGTTTGGATTTGCCTTTGAGCGTGAATCCAATGGAGACCCAATTATTGGAAGAAGAAAGAATACTGATTTCACCACACTCATCAACGGTATTTACAACTTTACACCACGCATGAATTTAACGCTGCGTGCCCGTCATTACTGGAACAAAGTAACCTATGTTTCTTTTTTCAATGTAAAGGAAGATGGTTTCTGGACAGATAGAGCATTTATAAACGGACGGGATCAAAACGTGAACATCTGGAACCTGGATATGTTTTATACCTGGGATTTTAATTATGGGAGCCGACTCGTTATTGGCTGGAAAAACTGGCTGGGTACTGATGTGGAGTTGAATGGAATGCAGTACCAAAATTATGCACGCAATTTTGCTCAGGTGTTGCAGGAGCCGCATGGCAATGAGTTAACGGTTCGATTGATCTGGTTCATTGATTATAATAAACTGAAGCGAAGACAGTCGTGAGCCGATAATAGTTAATGAGAGGTAAGAGGTAAGAGTAGTCTTATGTGTCATTAGTCATCATTTCTTTTCCTCCTTTTCCTCATTAATCGTCTAGCCCAATCCAAACATATCTTTCGCTAACCGAAACGTATTGCAGTGTGCTTCTACGATAGTGCGTACATCCGGTGAGTAACCGCCGCCCATAGCTACAGTACATGGAATCTTATGTTGATACAATTTGGAAAACACAATTTCATCTCTTTGTCTGCAACCATTCATGGTAATTTTTAATTTGCCAAACTTATCTGTTTCCAAAACATCCACTCCGGAAAGAAAAAATGCAAAATCAGGTTTTACTTTTTCAATAAGCATGTCCAACGTGTTTTTTAATAACGGCAGATAGGTTGCATCATCTGTGCCATCTTTCAGTCCAATATCCAAATCACTTTGCTCTTTATGAAACGGATAGTTGTGTGCTCCGTGCATACTAAAGGTAAATACACGGTTTTCCTGTTCAAAAATCCTGGCGCTGCCATTGCCCTGATGCACATCCAAATCAATGATGAGAATTTGCTTTGCTAATTTTTCATGAAGTAAATAATTAGCTGCCACTGCAAAATCATTCAGCAAACAAAATCCTTCACCCCTGTCAGCAAAGGCATGATGCGTACCGCCTGCCACATTTAATGCTGCGCCATTTTCCAATGCTGATAAGCAACAATCTATTGTGCCTTGTGTAATAATGAGTTCACGCTTTGTTAATTCCGGTGATTGAGGAAAACCAATATGCCGCTGCTCCCGTGTGGATAAAGTTTGATGGTGCAGTTTGTTCAAATATTCTTTTGTATGCGTGCGTAGTACAATTTCATCAGTGCATACCTCAGGAGCAATTAAATTGTCTTTTGTAATCGTTCCTTCATACATCAATTGTTCAGGGATTAATTCATACTTGAGCATAGGAAACCGATGACCTTCGGGCAACGGATGGGCATAGATAGGTTCAAAGGCAATATGGAGTTTTTTCAATGAAATAGGTTCAGTTTTTAATTTCAATCAATTGATTATTTACGATTGCAAATACTCTGTCTTTCTTTTTCTTTTTTACAAGATAGGTACCTGTAAATTTTCCAAACGCTGGCAGCACTGCATATTTTTCTGTAAAATAAAAACAGGGAAAACGTAATGACTGTCTTGCTATTCCATCAATATAAATGCCAGGGTGTAAGTGTCCTGAAAAGTAAAACAGGTTTTCATCGTTGTGCTTGCTCTGTTCAAATTCATGCACAAAGCAAAATTGTTCTTTTACCAATACCTCTTCATGACGGATGATAGTATTGGTTGTATACCATGCTTTTGGTAAAATATCATGATTGCCTGTTATAAGGTGTATGGGCAACTGTGCAATATCTTTTCTCCATTTTTCAAACAACAGGGCTTCATTGTTTAATGAGCTGTGAAAAAAATCACCTACAATAATTAATTCTTTCGGTTTATAGAATTGTATTTGAGCAAATAAGCGCTGCAAATCTTCTTTAAACACAGCAGGGGGAATGCCAATGCCTTCTTTTCTAAAATGTCCGCTCTTGCCAAAATGAATATCCGAAACAAGTAAAGCCTGCGCTTGTTCCCAATAAATACAACGCTCCGGTGTGAGCCAAAAATTTTGATGATGTATGGAGATGGATATTGACTGATGCATGCAGGCTGCAAATGTAAGCAGCAGACCCCTTTCATTTAATTCTCACTAATAAAAAAAGCTCCTGCAGGAGCTTTACGTGCATTAAGTATCTGTTTACTTAATCTTTAGGTTCCGGTGCAGGCAACTTTGCCATATTTTCATCACACCACTTTGCAATGGCAGTGCTTTGTTCTTTGGTAAGAACAGCGTCTTTATGTATCCATTTATAACTGTCAAGCGGCATCCAGCCTTCAGTAACAGCTTCTTTTATTTCTTCAAATTTGTGATGTTGCTTTTTAGGTGAATAAGTTGCAAACTCAGAAAAGTTTAAATGTTCTTTTCCCTCCTTAATATGATTCTGTAACCACCACGCCACCGGCTGTACATTGGCATACCAGGGATAACGGGTATTATTGCTGTGGCAATCATAACAAACTGTTTCCAGTACTGCTTTGCTTTCAGCTGCTATGGGGAAATGTACAGTGATATCATTGGGGAAAGGGCCTGTACTTTCGTTACGAGCGGGTCTGAAAAATTGAATGATTACTAAAGCTGCCAGCAATCCGTATAAGATCTTTTTTATCATATTTGTTGTTTTTATAAATATAGAAAGAAACTGAATAACACACAGAAGGCTTTGATGAAAAGCGGCGTTTACTTGCTCAACTGCTCCTGCATGCGCCTGATACGGTCTTCCAGCCGTTCTGTTGACAGATTATTTCTGTTTAAGCCATCTGCAATAATAGGGAAGGAGAGGGGTGTAAAACGTGAGCAGAATTTAATAATGATGTTATTTTGATTTATCCGTTCAAAGGCTGTACGCAAACGCTGTTCTTCCATTTGCTGCATAAATACTTCATTATATGCCTGACGAAGTAAAACATTTTTAGAGTCGTACTCAGCAAATACATTAAACAGCAAGCTGGCTGATGCTTGCAGATGCCGGGCTTTCTTTTGTTCGCCCGGTGAAGTTTGTACTATCAATCCGCCAATCACTGCAATATCTCTGAATTTTCTGCGGGCCATTTCTGTAGCATTTACACTGCGTTGAATATCTGCTGTAAGGTTATTTAATGAAAATAATTCTTCCACATTGCTGTCATCTAAAGGAATCGGTTGGTCACTCAACAATTCAAAACCATAATCATTCATGGCAATGGAAAATGTAAGTGGAAACAATTTTCCGATACGGTATGCAAGAATAGCGCTCATGGCTTCATGCACATTGCGTCCTTCAAAGGGATATACCAGCAGGTGAAAGCCATCATCACTTTCATGATGCTCAATGAGTAATTCATCAGCTTTGGGTATATGGGACAATTGTTGTTGTAATTCAAATAAAGAGTGCAAGTGTATCAGTTCCGGTGTGTGCCCGTTTGGCCGCTCCGGGTGGCCTATCAGAGCGGATACTTCATTAAATGTTTCTCTCAATTTTCGCCCGAGGTTAGCCGTTAGACTCATGCGCCCGCCATTCCAACTCGGTACAATGGTTTTTTTGGAAGTTGATTTTCGAACCAGCACAGTTAAATCTTTTATCTGTACCAGTTCTAAATTTCTGCCGGCAAGTACAAATGAATCGCCCGGTTCTAAACGGGTGATAAAATATTCTTCAATCATTCCCACATAACCACCGCTCACCATTTTTACTTTCAGCATTAAATCGCTCACAATCGTACCGATATTCAAACGGTGCCGCATGGCTATTTTTCTGCCTGTAATTTTATACTTGCCACCTATGAATTCCATTTTTTTATAATCATCATATTGCTGCAGGGCTTTACCTCCTTCTACAATAAACTGCATGATTTCATCCCATTCATCTTCTGTTATATCATTAAAGCAATACGTTTGTTTGATTTCATTGAACATTTCATCGGGTGCAAAACCATCCGATACTGCAAGTGTATTGAGGTATTGAATGAGTACATCAAAACATAACAGCATCGGTTCTTTACTTTCAATCAACTGTTCATCTATAGCATGTTTTAAGGCTGCAGCTTCCACTAATTCTAATGAGTGCGTGGGTAAAAAGTAAATCTTACTTACTGCATCAGGGCTGTGTCCACTTCTGCCGGCACGTTGTAAAAAACGGGAAACTCCTTTGGGTGAACCTACCTGTATAACGGTCTCTACAGGGCGAAAATCAACACCCAGATCCAATGATGCCGTACACACAACGGCTTTTAATTTAGCCGTATGCAATGCTTCTTCTACCCACAACCGTAATTCCTGCTCAATGCTTCCATGGTGCAAGGCAATGGCGCCTGCTAAATCCGGTGCATGGGTGAGCAGCTCCTGGTACCAGCGTTCACTCATACCTCTTGTATTAATGAAGATGAGTGTTGTTTTACTTTGGTGAATAATAGGAATGATTTTATCAATCAGTTTGATACCCAGATGCCCGGCCCATGGATATTTTTCAATTTCATCAGGAAGGATGGATTCAACTTCAATCTTTTTTTTCATCACTGCCTTTACAATATTCCCTTCACATTTAATTGTATGCAGCAATACCTTTTTTGCCTCCTCTAAATTTCCAATAGTAGCACTGATACCCCAAATTGAACATTGAACATTGAATATTTTTCGTTGAATATGAATGATGCGGCTCAAGGCAAGTTCTACCTGCACCCCCCGTTTGCTTCCCATCAATTCATGCCATTCATCTACAGCTATAACGTTTAAAGATTGAAAGAGATCAGCATATCCTTTTTGTGCTAAGAGTAAATGCAAACTTTCAGGTGTAATAATGAGCACTTCAGGCATTTGTTTTTTTTGCTTTGCCCGTTCTGTGGTGGTAGTATCGCCATTGCGGATGCCTATCTTCCACTGCATACCCATACCGGTAATCACCTCTTCCATTGCCCGGCCAATATCTTTGGCCAAAGCCCTCAGTGGTGTAATCCACAATAACTGCAGACCATTATTTTTTTTTGTTTGAAATTGATTTGGATGCTCGTTGATAAATTGTATAAGCGCTCCAATGAAAACAGAAAATGTTTTACCGCAGCCCGTAGGTGCATTTACAAGACCACTGTCACCATTGAGTATATGTTGCCATGTTTCTTTTTGAAATGAAAACGGCTCTATGGATTTTTTTCCAAACCATTCCTGAATGTGTTCGTAACCTTTTGTTTGCTCCAGCTTCACTTGTTTATTTTCAATGAAGTGTCAATTTACAGCTTTTGAAGTTGTGGGAGTTGTGCTGCGTAATTAATTCATTCTTGAAATAACGCCATTGCTTCTCTTTAAAATATAGATGCGTTTGTTTTCAATGTAATCCGGCTTGCCGCTGGTTTTGTTCATTACAGGTTTAAAATCGAAATCGGTAAATACTTTGAATGATTTGTCATTAAGATTTTGCAGTAATGCTGTTTTATGTTTAAGCAGGAGGTTGGTAAAATACCATGCCGTTTCAAAACCTTTATAAGCTACATCAGAAGGCCGGCCAAAGGTTTTGCCTGCAAATGTTTTATTGAAGTTAGTGGCAAACATGCCGTTGTTATTGTAAAAAGTGGTACTGTAGAAGATATTGAGTTCTTTGAGATCCGTATTGCTTATATCTTTCATTGTTTCCCATGTGGGCATGCCTATTAACTGCAGTGTATATTTTTTGGGCAGCTTTTTTGCGATGTTAATCAATTGCAAACCAAATCGTTCATCCAGTGAACCGCAGATGATAATATTGTTTGAGTTACTGTCCAGCATCGGAACAATATCAGTAATCTTGATGCTGTCTGCTGCGTTGGCTTTTTTCCATTTTAATAAAGAACCGCCGCTTGCAGTTTTATTTGCAGTGTTAAAGTAAGTAGCCAGCCTGTCTTCCTGTTGTCCTTTTTTACGGAGATAAATAATATTATCAGTGGGGTAGGTGCTCAAAACAAAACTATAAATGGCTTCGCAATGTACAGGTAATGTTGAATTCATGATAATGGTATAAGGATTATTGGTAACCCCTCCATCATTGGGAAAAGTAGCTGAAATAAACGGAATGTTTTTTTGAAATGCGATATCAGTTAGTTGTCTGTAATCAGTACCTGCCACGGAGCCTATTATTAAATCTAATGAATCAAAACTATTTTTTGATTTTAATACACTTACAGATTGTGAAGCTGTACGCACATCATACAATTGTACTTCAATTTTTTCATCAACCATTAATGAATCATAAGCCATTAAAGCACCTTCAGCAAAATCGAGACCGGGCAGCAGGTGCCTCGGCATCTGGTTGCTGAATTTATATTTTCCATTTTCAAAAGAAGAATCAATAAACAGATTGGCAAAAATGCCGATACGATACACTTTAGCAGGCTGTGCTATTTGCGCCTGCAAATTTTGTATGAATAGTAAAAGTAAAACAGGTAATAACTTCTTCATAGTACTGCTTGGTTGGTGGAGAGATGTTTATTCCCATTCAATAGTTGCAGGCGGCTTGCTGCTGATGTCGTACACCACCCGGTTAATGCCCCGCACTTTATTGATGATTTCATTACTGATGTGTGCTAAGAATTCATAAGGCAGGTGCGCCCAGTCTGCCGTCATGCCATCTACGGAGGTTACAGCTCTCAGGGCAAGCGTATATTCATACGTACGCTCATCACCCATAACACCCACGCTTTGTACCGGTAAAAGGATGGCCCCGGCCTGCCACACTTTATCATACAGGCCATGTTCTTTTAAGCCATTGATATAAATAGCATCCGCACGCTGCAGGAGATCTACTTTCTCTTCGGTTACTTCACCCAAAATTCTGATGGCAAGGCCGGGCCCTGGAAATGGATGACGGTTAATTAAATCGGCCGCAATGCCCAACTCTCTTCCCACACCTCTTACTTCATCTTTAAATAAAAAGCGGAGGGGTTCTACCAGTTCCAGTTTCATTGTATCCGGTAAGCCACCCACATTGTGATGTGATTTGATGGTTACTGATGGGCCATGCACGCTTACACTTTCAATTACATCAGGATAAATAGTACCCTGCCCCAGGAGTTCTACTCCTTCTATGGCATGTGCTTCCCTGTCAAACACTTCAATAAACGTACCGCCGATGATTTTTCTTTTTTCCTCCGGATTCGTTTTACCCGCAAGCTTGGTGTAAAAATGCTCTCTTGCATTTACACCTTTTACATTTAACCCAATGGAATGATAAACGTTGAGCACCTGTTCAAATTCATCTTTTCGTAACACGCCATTGTCCACAAAAATTCCGTACAGGTTATTACCAATGGCTTTATGAATAAGTGTGGCGGCTACTGTTGAATCCACACCACCACTCAGCGCCATAATTACTTTACGGTTGCCTATTTGCTGTTTTAAAGCTGCTACGGTTTCAGTAATAAAAGAAGCAGGCGTCCAGTCAGCTTTACATCCGCAGATATCCGTTAAAAAGTTTTGAATTAATTTTTTTCCTTCAACGGAATGATAAACTTCCGGATGAAATTGAAAACCGTACAATGGATTTTTTGCTTTTCCATTGGCCCGGAACGCTGCCACAGGAATTGAATCTGTAACCGCCATAATTTCAAAACCATCAGGCAGTTCTAAAATGCTATCGCCATGGCTCATCCATACCTGCGAATCAATATTGATGTTCTTTAACAGCACATCTTCTTTTTGCAGGTGCAGCATGGCACGACCGTATTCACGTTTTTCACTTTTTTCTACACGGCCGCCAAACTGCTTGGCTGTGAGCTGGGCACCATAACAAATACCGAGCACGGGTAAGGAATTGCTCAGTAATTCCACATCTACCATGGGTGCCTTTTCATCATTTACACTAAAAGGGCTGCCGCTCAAAATTATTCCTTTGAGATGTTCATCTGCTACAACCGGTTTATGATAGGGTACAATTTCGCAGTACACATTGCTTTCACGCACGGCCCGGGCTATCAATTGCGTGTACTGGCTTCCAAAATCGAGTATGAGAATCTTATCTGTCATGTTGCGGCGAAGGTAAAGAAAACCTTTAAGACAGTTTTTCGCCTTTTCAAAAGGGCATCTTACCGATAATCCGGTTTGAGCATTTGAAATTCATTGGCAGAACTGTATCTTTGAGCTGTTCCAACTTTCTCCACTGCAATCCATCATGTGCATCATGATGCCTTATTATTTTCAAAATAAAAAACCAGTTCAATGAACAGAATGTATGCTGCCTTATTATTGGCAATTGTATTGTTTACTGCAAGCTCCTGCAGATGGAAAAGTGTGCGGGGCAATGGAAATGTTATTACCAGCAACCGTAATGAAGGAAGTTTTGACGGTGTTAAAACCGCAGGCTCATTCGATTTGTATGTAACTCAAGGGGATACTTATTCCGTACGTATTGAAGCGGAGGAAAACCTGATGAAGTATATCATTACAGAAGTGAGCAATGGTGAGTTAAAAGTAAAAGTGAGTAATGGCATAAACCTGAGACCAAAAAAAGATATGAAAGTATTTGTAACAGCGCCACGTTTTAAAGAGTTGGGTATTGCCGGTAGTGGTAATATTACTGCTGAATCTGTATTGAAATCTGATGAACGTATGGAATTCAGTGTTTCCGGCAGTGGCGACATTCGTATAAGTGAAGTGGACGCTCCCAAAATAATTATAAGAATCAGCGGCAGCGGTAATGCTGCAGTGGGCGGTACTACACGTGATGCAGAATTTCGTATTGCAGGAAGTGGCGATATAAAATGTAAAGAATTGAAAACTGAAAATACTGAAGTGCATATTGCAGGCGGAGGTAATGTGTGGAGTTATTGCAGTCAGAGCCTGGATGTGCATATTGCCGGAAGCGGGGATGTACATTATGCAGGCAACCCCGTGAATGTAAAACAAAAAATTGCCGGCAGCGGGAACATGATAAAAGAGTAGAATTTTTTCTATCAAACGATTGCAGAAAACTTATTTAACATTCAAGGGTACAGGTGTACCCTTTTTAGTTGTTTAGTTGATTCAGTTACTGTTAAATTTGTTTTACTCCGTTTTTAAGATCCGGCTTTGATTTCCTGATGACCAATCCAATCCATTCTTAAAACCACTTTGTTTACCACAAATAGAAATCCGGCTACAGAAAACCAATTAATGTTTTGTTTTTGATTAATGAATTTACCCCGATATTGTTTCGGGGTAAATTTATTGACAGGTTTTATAACTCCACATACTTCACCACAATCTTCACATCTCTGTTTCTGCCTTTATCATCTGTGCAGGAAATTTTTACAGCACCTTCTGTGGGTGTAAAAAATTGTTTGCTGCCGGCGTCGGCTGATTTGTAAAATTGATTGTTGATGTACCAGTACACACGGCTCACATCATTACCCGTTTCGCAAATGAGTTGCAGGGGTTCAGGATGTTTTTTACTGATGAGGTATTCCGTACCGTTTACAGGTGATTTGATTTGTGGTGCACCGCTTGTAAATATTTTTTCACAGGATGCATTGTGTGGTGGTATCGGCGCAAAAGCAATGCCATTTGCCTGCATCCAGTTTTGTAATTCAGAAGAAATAAGTTTGTACGTTTTGCGTTTAAAACCGGCAGGAGGTTCACAGCTTTTACAATAACTTGTTTTTTCATTTTCGCTCACGGCTATTTCCTGTGCATTGTTGCAGGGCTGTGTGCCAGAAATGCCGGGTATAAAATAATCAAGTACAAAGTTGCTGCAGTGTGCAGCGGGTGGTAATCCGGTTTCACTGCACAC
>CAYPBV010000077.1:0-16340 GCA_964409025.1 uncultured Chitinophagaceae bacterium
CAATAATGCTCAACCATCAAACTCCGGTTTGTATCGTTTGTTAACTGCAGAAGCAGTGAATATTAATTCTCCTAATTGCCGGGCTGTTTCGCCGGTGAGAGAGTTGCGGGTATTTGCGCCGCCCAATCTTTCCATCATCGGCACTAATAACTTATGCGAACAGGACACATTGAAATTGGGCAGTAGTGTAGCTGCATTAACTTATACGTGGCGATTCAACGGTAATTCAATCGGAACTGACAGTGCTTATACTTTTCCTGTTATCACTCCCGCACAAGCCGGAACTTATACCTTGAATGTAATTGCCAATGGAGGTTGTCCTGCTGCTGCAAGTACACAGGTTACAGTTCGTAACAATCAACTTACCAGGCAAATTCCTTTTGATGCATTGTTGTGTGATGGAGACGTATTACCAATTGATGCATCAGGAGCCCCTGCTACTGATTTTTTATGGAACGATGGCAGTACTGCCGCACAACGTACGCTGCGTAATGCCGGTACTTATACTTTGCTCAGCAGTGATGGCGTTTGTAAACGAAGCGATACATTGTTGATTGAAACAAATAACACACCCGTTCTTCCTTTTTTACAGGATACTGTTATTTGTTTTTCTGATTCTGCATTCCTCAATGCAACCACACCCGGGGCTGATCAGTATTTATGGAACAACGGCAGTACGACACCATTTATTTATGCAAAAGCAGCAGGTCTTTATACAGTGGAAGCTTCCAATGTTTGCGGTACCGATGTACAGGATGTATTTGTAACTGTAAACGAATGCAGCGATGAACTATTTCTGCCCACTGCTTTTACACCCGATGGTAACGGGCTCAATGATGTGCTTACAGCAAAAGCCTATTTCCGGTTGGAAGCATTTGAACTCCGTATTTATGACCGTTGGGGAAATGAATTATTTGTAAGTAAAGACATCAGCAAGGGCTGGACCGGTATGTACAAGGGTGTTGCATCTGTGCCCGGTACGTACAGTTGGAAAATGAGTTATACCCGCAATGGTAAAACCTTTCAGCGTAAAGGAACCGTACAGTTAATACGTTGATGGTATTGCAGCAGGAATCTTATTTTTGGAGCAAATTAACCGCATGTCAATTGAAGTAAAGGAGTTGGTAAAAGAATACGGTACACAAAAAGCAGTGAACGGTATTTCTTTTAAAGTTCATAAAGGTGAGATCGTTGGTTTTCTTGGTCCGAATGGTGCCGGAAAAAGCACCACTATGAAAATCATTACGGGTTATGCAGAAGCGGATGGCGGCAAAGCACTTGTGTGTGATGTGGATGTACAATCAAACCCGTTGGCAGCCAAACAAAAGATCGGCTATTTGCCTGAAAGCAATGCATTGTATTATGAAATGTATGTAAAGGAGTATTTAGGATTTGTGGCTGATGTGCATGGTATTGCTGAAAAACCGAAGCGTATTGAAGCAGTAATAGCACAGGTAGGCCTCACGCCTGAAGCACATAAAAAAATCAGCCAGCTTTCCAAAGGATATAAGCAGCGTGTAGGATTGGCTGCTGCCTTACTTCATGATCCTGAAGTGTTGATTTTAGATGAACCCACCAGCGGTCTTGATCCCAACCAGATTATTGAAATCCGCAATGTGATTAAAGAACTTGGTAAAAGCAAAACAGTTTTGTTTTCCTCTCATATTATGCAGGAAGTACAGGCTATATGCGACCGTGTGATCATCATTAACAAAGGAACAATCGTAGCCGATGATCAGCTGAGCCGCCTGCAATCAAAATCAACAAAGGCAACGGTGCAGGTTCAGTTTAAAGAATCATTGGAAGCGGCCTGGCTGGAACGTTTACCGGCAGCTCTTAGTGTTACGAAAACTGAAGCTACCACTTGGCAAATTGAAAGTAATGATGAAGAAGCCTTGCGGAAGCAGATTCTTGCCATGGCCATCGAACACAATCTGAATATTGTTTCGCTGCAGAGCGGCAATCAAAGCCTGGAAGAGGTATTCAGGAGTTTAACTTCTTAAGCAGTTTTCTCCAGATCCATACAATCAGCAACACAAATACGACAGCAATCATCACCGGCACCACAAAACTCAGCAAGGTGCCGCTGATAGCTAATGCGTTTTCACCGGTAGCTACAATACTATTGCCCATACCTGCTGTTGTTTTGGTAGAAGCCAGCCGAAGCAAACCGGTTCCCGCCTGTACGGTAGTGGCAGCACCGCCTCCGGCAATAATGGCCAGTAGCCATTTGAGCATCGGGTTTAATTCAGCAATGGGTAAAAAAGAAGCAGCCAGTATGGTGCCGGCTACTGCTGCCAAAGGTGTGGCAATGGTATCCAGCAGGTTGTCAACAAACGGAATATAATAGGCTGCTATTTCCAATACAGCGGCTGTTCCAAAACAAATGAAGGCGGGCAGGCTGCCCATCCAGTTCATATCTGCAGGAAGTGTAAACCAATGAAAATACGCAGCTGCACTTGCTCCCAGCATGGGAATAAAAACCCTGAAACCACAGCAGGCACTCAAGGCGATGCCCATGGCAATGGAAGTGAGCGTTTGTGTATCCATACAACTGTTTGTTGCTTATAAAAATAATCATTTCATCTGTTAACAGTTCTTTGCTGCTGCCTGTGAATGTCTTTTCTTTGCAGCGATTACAACCAACGAACTTACAGATGCGTACTACAGATATTCAATATTCAACGCATCCAATAAATTTAAACCTAATAAAATAAACAGATTACTATGAGTTTCATTGCAGACGTTCATGCCAGACAAATTCTTGACAGCCGTGGTAACCCCACTGTGGAAGTAGATGTAATAACTGAAAACGGTTTTGTAGGCCGTGCTGCTGTACCCAGTGGTGCATCAACCGGTAAACACGAAGCAGTCGAACTGCGTGATGGTGATAAAAGCAAATTTCTCGGTCGTGGTGTGTTAAAAGCCGTTCAGAATGTAAATGAAATTATTGCCGACCAGTTGATTGGTATTGATGTAACCCGTCAAACCTATATTGACAGTCTATTAATAAAAATTGATGGTACTGAAAACAAAGGGAACCTTGGTGCCAATGCAACACTGGCTGTGAGTATTGCGGTGGCTAAAGCAGCAGCGCTGGAAAGCGATCTTCCTTTGTTCCGTTACCTCGGCGGTGTAAACAGTACAGTGCTTCCCATGCCGCTGATGAATATCATGAACGGTGGTGCACATGCTGATAATAAAATTGACTTCCAGGAATTCATGGTAGTACCCAATGGTGCTTCTACATTCAGTGAAGGTTTACGCTGGGGTGTGGAAGTATTTCACAACTTAAAATCTGTATTAAAGAAAAAAGGATACAGTACGAACGTGGGCGATGAAGGAGGTTTTGCTCCCGAAATTCAAAGTAACGAAGAAGCAATTGAAACAGTATTGGAAGCCATCAAAGCTGCAGGTTATGAGCCCGGCACACAAATCAGCATTGCTATGGATGCAGCTTCCAGTGAAATGTACGATGAAGCAACCAACACGTATAAATTTTATAAAAGCAATCCTTCCAAAGTTATCAGCAGCGATGAAATGGTTGCTTACTGGACAGAATGGGTTAATAAATATCCCATCATTTCTATTGAAGATGGTATGGCAGAAGATGACTGGAATGGCTGGAAAAAATTAACGGACAGCATTGGCAGTAAATGCCAGCTGGTGGGTGATGATTTATTTGTAACCAATGTAAAACGTTTGAAAGAAGGGATTGATAAAGGCATTGGCAACAGCATCTTAATCAAGGTAAACCAGATAGGTACAGTTACTGAAACCATCAATGCGGTGCAAATGGCGCAGAATGCCGGTTATACATCTATCATGAGTCACCGGAGCGGTGAAACAGAAGATACTACTATTGCAGATTTAGCAGTGGCTTTGAACTGCGGACAAATTAAAACTGGCTCTGCTAGTCGTACAGACCGTATGGCTAAGTACAACCAGCTCATCCGTATTGAAGAAATGCTGGGTGAGAATGGCATTTATCCGAAAGGAAAAATAAAATTTGGAAAGTAAAACTCAAAGCCCCGCACTTGCGGGGCTTTTTTATGAAAAATGATTGCCTCCTCTTTATTCATGATGATTATCTTTTTATATAAGATGAACGGCACCACAAAATTTTAATCTTGCGTGCACTTACGTAGAAGCACTCGTTTTGTTATCACTTATTTTCAGAATCCACATTGAACGTGACACAGAAAAAAATTCTCTATTTTTTTCGAACTTTTTCCCTCTTTCAGCAGTTTTGTTAAACGTTACAAGCCAGAAACTTAAACAAACTGGCGTTTTTTTCATTTAAAACCAATTGATATGCTGCAACAATTTTTTCTTGAAATCACTCCGATTTCAAACGACAACTATGTAGCGTTTACGTTCTTTGTAGGCACCATGGCTATGATGGCTGCTTCAGTTTTCTTCTTTTTTGAACTGGGTAATACTGACAAGAAATGGCGCACATCCGTACTCGTGAGTGGTTTAATTACGTTCATCGCTGCCGTACACTACTATTACATGCGTGGCTATAACCTGGAAACAGGGCAATCGCCTACCTTCTTCCGTTATGTTGACTGGCTGCTGACTGTACCATTGATGTGTGTTGAATTTTATCTGATCACCAAAAAAGTGGGGTCAACACAAGGCTTGCTGTGGAAACTCATTGCTGCATCAGTAGGTATGCTGGTAACCGGTTATGTGGGCGAAGCTATTTATCCTACAGAATCTGTAAGCTGGGTTTGGGGTGCCATCAGCGGCTTGTTCTACTTCTACATTGTATACCTTGTATGGTTTGGTGAAGTAGCAAAATTGGCTGGCAATGCCGGTCCTGATGTAGCTGCTGCCAATAAAACACTTGCATGGTTTGTATTGGTAGGTTGGGCTATTTATCCTTTAGGTTACATTCTTGGAACCAAAGGTGGTTTGTTTGGCATGCAACTGGTAGCTGATCCTGCTGCTGCATCTGCTGCTATGGATATTGTTTACAACATTGGTGATGCTGTAAATAAAATCGGATTTGGTTTGGTGATTTATTCACTTTCAAGAAAAGCTTCTGCGGCTTAATTACATCAAAAAAGGGCCTGCATTTTGGCAGGCCTTTTTTTATGAATCATACTCACTACGATATTATTATGGCTGGTGGGGGAGCAGCTTCCCGTATACTCCTCTATTTTATGCGTTTGCAACCGGGCTTTGACCAGTTGCAGATACTGGTACTGGAAGCCGAAAACCGAATTTCAGAAAAAACATGGTGTTTCTGGACACAACAGCAACACCCCTTTGAACACCTTATCCGCAAACAATGGACTGAACTGGAATTTAAAGCAGGCGATTATACCGCACGTGAATCTATTAATCCTTACCGTTATTGCTGCATTCATGGTGCTGATTTTAACAGCTATTTCAATGTTGAGTTTTTTCCGGCTTATCCCAACGTTACTTTATTGCAACAAAAAATTCTTTCCGCTGAACACAACAATCATCATTGGATAATTAAAACGGAACAGCAGCAATTTACCTGCAACCGTCTTGTATCAAACACAGCAATGAACAATCAAACCAAACCCATGCTGCAACATTTTCATGGTTGGTTTATTGAATACAACCATGATGTATTTAATAAGAGACGTGCATTGCTCATGGATTTTGCGTTACCCGGTAAAGAACAATTTTGCTTTTTCTATGTACTCCCGTTCAGCAATACAAAAGCACTGGTAGAATGCACCTATTATTCTGCTGAAGCGTTTGATCCTGATGTTTACCAGCAGGAAATTCAACAATACCTTTTAAAAAGCTTTGGCAACAACTTTAAAATTTATCATAAAGAACAGGGAGCTATTCCGCTGCAACTGCACAATGAAACATCTGCTACAATGCCTGATATGATTCATATTGGCCAATCGGCCGGTATGATTAAACCCAGCACGGGTTATGCATTTCAGCGCATGGTGGAAGATTCTAAATTATTAGCCGCATCGCTGCACAAAGAGCAACCTATACGCAGAAAGCGACATCGCCGCTTTAAGTTTTACGACGGGTTGCTGCTTTCTATTATCCGGGAAGAACCACACAGGGCTGTTTCCATCTTTCAGCAACTGTTCAGTAAAAGTTCTATGAAATCTATACTTACATTTCTTGATGAGAACAGTACACTGGCTGAGGAAGCAAAAATATTTTCAAAGCTGCCATGGTGGCCTTTTATCAAACGCATCAAGTTTAATGGATGAGTAAACAAACCCTTCATATTGCAGTTGTGTTGTTGCTTGCTGCAGTGGCGGTTGTAACACGTACGTACTGGATGGGTTCTGTACTGGAGTGGATAGTGGCTGCGGTGTTTATCATAGTTGCCGGTATTCCACACGGTTCACTTGATCATAAAATTGCACAACACCGCAATAAAAATCTGCGATTGCTTTTATACCTCGGTGGATATGTAGTTGCTGCGGCCTTATTTCTTGCAGTATGGCTTTGGGTACCCGGCTGGGCCTTCATTCTTTTCCTCTTACTTACTGCATGGCATTTTGGTGAAACAGATATTACTTCGTTTGGTATTGAAAAAGCATCTCCCTTTATTGTATTTGTATACGGCGCTGCACTCACCTGCTGGTTATTGTTACAGGAGCCGGATGTTTTGATTTACTGGACGGGCATCATCACACAAAACAGTCAGGTTGCTTTAACATCTGTGCAATGGGTACTTAAAATTCCTGTAATGATTTGGTTTGTTATAGTTGCCGTCATCGTTTTGTTCAATTCAAGTGTTACAAAATTTTCATGGCTAAACCGATTGTTATTTATATCGTTTCTGTATCTGTTATCTGAAACCAGTTTGCTCATTGGGTTTATACTTTATTTTTCAGGGTGGCATAGCATTAGTGCCATGCTGCATGTGCAGCAGGCTGTTTTTAACCGCAGTGGTTTTGTAAATATGTTGAAAGCGGCATTGCCATTCACACTTGCGGCAGTAGTTTTTCTTTTTGTTATTGGCTGGCTCAGCAACGGTACCTGGCTCAGCAATCATGCATTACCTGCCTTGTTTGTGTTGCTTTCTATACTCACATTACCTCATATGACGGAAATGCACAAACTCTACACGCATACTACTCCTTCCAACAAAGCTGTTTAAATTAAACTGCCGTTTTCTTTGTATAAAAAAGGAAACTATTGCTTCTTTACATTGAAACCTTAACTTTGGATATCTGAAAACAAAGCCGGTTATGCAGTTCATCCTTTCGTCTATTACTTCGATGCTCAAAAACAAGTTTTTAGTGTCGGTTATCGGTTTTGGTGTATGGATGATGTTTTTTGACCGCAATGATATTCCATCACAAATAGAACGTTTCCGTAAGCTGAAAGAACTTAAAAATAACACCGCTTATTATAATCAAAAGATTGCTGCTGCAAAAGCCGAACTGGAGAAACGTAGAACCGACCCCGCCGCCTATGAGCGAATTGCGAGGGAAAAATACTATATGAAAAAGGACAATGAGGACCTTTTCATCTTTGACCAATAATATTTGAGGCCGAATACAATAAGAACTCCCAACCGTCGTTTTTTAACAGAACAGCATCCTTGAAAAACCACAGACTTTTAAAAACAAAGGATTGCTTATGGCACAAAATTTTACTCCTGAAGATTTGGTACAATATCTCTACAAAGAAACCTCTCCCGAACAGAATGCCGCCATTGAACAGGCGCTGGCTGAAAACTGGACTCTCCGGGAAAAATTCGAAGTGATCAAAAAGGCCTACGCCCGTTTGGAAAAATTCAAATTATCGCCCCGTGTGGAAAGCGTACTTAATGTATTAAAGTACGGCAATAAACAAACATCCATTTCCCAGAATTAATGGTAAATGCCCCAGGGACATTTTTTATTTTCATGCTATAAGCTTGATTGCTTGTGGCACGGTTTTGCATTTGCCCGTCAGTAGCTTTAGCGAATATTGGTCGCATACGTGTGGTTCCAGATCATTTCCCAAAAACTGCTTTTTGAATGTGAACCAATAGTATATCCAGATACTTTTGTATAACCTGTTTTACAAATGCTTTTTCATTTCAGTTTTAAAAGTTCGTTTTTACTCATCTTCTTTTTTCATGGGCTGGTATTTACATTCCTGCTTTTTCGCAAAGGAATTGTCAACAATGATAAGTCTGCGTTTTGGCTAAGTCTGTTTGCATTGCTCTCTTCACTTTACATTGCGCCGTTTATGCTTGGTTATGCGGGCTGGTATTCAAATGACCCATACCGGAGTATTTTATTTTATATTCCGTTTCAGCAGATTTTATTAATGCCCCCGGTTTTGTATATCTATTGTAAAACCTTGTTTGATAAATCATTTGTGTTTCAAAAAAAAGACGGGGTTCATTTCTTACCCGCACTCCTTTATCTACTGTACACACTTGCAATAGCTATTACAGATAAAGCAGTGCTGGGATACGCTTATTTTTATGAAGATGGCAGAGATAAGGATTTTTCACTCTGGTACCAGTTAGCAGGGTTTGGTTCCTTACTGTTTTATCTGGTGAAAAGTCTGAAACTGTACAAACAGTACAGGTTCTTCACGTTTAATACCGTGAGCTATGCCGATGCATTAACTTTTAAATGGGCTCAGCGTTTTTTAATTTTCCTCCTGCTGCTGGTAATCATCAGGGGTGCTTTTTTCATCATCAATCCTGAACGGGCCGAGTTTGGCCGCAAGTTTTGGTATTACGCTGCTTTTTCGGTTTTGTTTTACGCTGTAACCATAAGCGGTTATGTAAACGCTATTCGGTCTATTACTTCATTCAGCGATTGGTCTGAAATGCCCGAATCAAATCAAAATGAACCCGATCAATCCGACTCACTTGCTGCTAAGCAGGAACGTACAGATGAAAAAATACAGCTTCCGGGTCTTGATCGCTGGAAACAACAAATTGAAACACTCATGCTTTCAGATAAGCTGTATGAAAATCCCGAGCTGTCAATCACTGACATATCAATGAAACTGAATACGCACTCCAAACGCATTTCACAGGTCATTAACCAGGGCTTTGGGATGAATTTTAATGATTTTATAAATCAGTACAGGGTTGAAGCGGTAGTTGACAAGATTAACGAGGGCGGCCATCTGAACCAAACATTGCTGAGCCTTGCTTTTGAAAGTGGATTTAATTCAAAATCTACATTTAACCGGGCGTTTAAGCGAACAATGGGCATGTCACCAAACGAATACCTGGAGAAAAACTTCAGGAAATAGGTTTCAATTCAGGATTTGAACCGCCCGTTTCAGGATTTATATCGAATCTTGCTCAAAAAGAAAGATGAAATATAGTCTTCTGTTTGTTTTTATTTTCTTCCTTGTATGTAGCAATACAGTGTCGGCGCAAAGTGTATTTTCAAAAAAGCAATTGCATCTGCTGGATAGTATTGCAACGCAGGATGTTCCTCCCTCAGCACCGGGTATTGCAACAGCAATCATTAAAGACGGAAAAGTGGTATATGAAAAATATGCCGGCTATGCGAATCAGTCGGATAGCAGTCTTATCAACCCGTCAACCCGTTTTAATATAGCATCCAACGGTAAGCAATTTACAGCGCTTGCCCTGCTCAGTCTGGTGCAAAAGAAAAAACTCAAACTTTCTGATGATATCCGAACATTCTTTCCTTCACTGTTTCCTCAAATAAAAGATAGAATTACCGTTCAGTCTTTGCTCAATCATACAAGCGGCATCCGGGATTGCTATGATCTCTGGAGCCTTATGGGTTATACCTGGTGGAAAAAAACGTTTTCAAACAACGATGTGTTAAGCCTTGTTGAAAAACAGCAGGACCTGAACTTTAAACCCAACAGCAGTTATCTCTACAGCAATACCAACTATATCCTTCTTGCCCTGATTATTGAAAAAGTTTCAGGTGAAAGCTTTGTGGCATTTACCAACAACATGTTCCGGCAATTAAAAATGCACAATACATCCTTTGAAGATAATTATACAAGCATCCGGGGCCCTATAGCCAGAGCATATTTTAATTTCGGCAGCTGGACCACTTACAACTGGATCTGGAATGCATGTGGTGATGGAAATATTTTTTCTTCACTGGAAGATCAGATTCAATGGGAACGGATTGTGCAGGGGAGCATTTCTGCCGGAATGAGCCGCAGTCTTATTAAAAAAAGCCAATCGTACATCAAAGGTTCAGCGTTTAAAAACTATGGTTACGGACTGGAGTTTGGCAACTACAAAGGGTTGAGTTATATGTTTCATGAAGGTGCAACCGGTGCATGGAAAGCAACAGTTACGAGGTTTCCTGCTCAAAAAGTAAGTATCATAACACTTACCAATACCGGGAAGTCAATACCATCAATGCAAACAAGACAAATGGCAGATATAGTATTTGACCTTCAACCGGATAATGCGTACATCATATCAAAACCTGTTGCTGCAGGTGCATTTGTAAATGATACCGCAATCCTTGGGACCTATCTTACAGAAAGTGACTTTGCTTTTCAGTTTATAAAAAAAGAAAATAAACTCTTTTTAAGACGATCAGGAAGAAACGATGTGGAGCTGGAACGTGAAGCTGCCAATATTTTCCGGCAGAAGTATGATACTTTATTTAAACAGGAATTTACAATAGACGCTGAAGGCAGGTTACAGGTAACAGCTTACTATATCAATCATGCACCCTATTCACTCAAAAAGCAAACTGAACTGCGTCCGGATTTTAATTACCGCTCTTTAAACGGAACCTATCTTAATACTGAAACTGGCACCATGCTGGAAATTCTGCATCTTCAAAACAACCAATACAAAATCATACTGGCAGGTGAAGAATATACATCCAATGCTCTTTTAATTACGCCTCAAAAAATGATCGCTGAAAACTATACGTTTAACTTTCATGCTGCAAATAGTTCTGTTGACACTATTTATTTAAACGGAGGCAGAATTAAAAACATCAGGTTTATGCGACAGAAGTGAAGCAGCATACCCTATGCCAACCGGATATAAAGGTTACAGGCAGACTCTGCATCTGCAACAATCCAAGTTCCCTTAATTTCGCCTTTATCATTTTACATCATCCATGAAGCTGAAAGAACGTTACCAAACTGTAATTGATTATTTTACCGTACATGCGCCTGATGCAGAAACGGAATTGCTGTATGATAATCCCTATCAATTATTGGTAGCCGTCATACTTTCAGCACAATGCACAGACAAGCGGGTGAACATGACCACACCTGCCATTTTTGAGCAGTATCCTACTGCTTACGAAATGAGCAAGGCCACCTTTGATGAATTGTTTCCTCTCATTAAAAGTATTTCCTATCCTAATAATAAAACCAAACATCTTATAGGTATGGCACAAAAACTCGTACATGAGTTTAACGGTGAAGTGCCTTTAACGGTAGAGCAATTAATTACCCTGCCGGGTGTGGGAAGAAAAACAGCCAACGTGATCACTTCTGTGATTGATGCACAGCCTAACATGGCAGTAGATACACATGTGTTTCGTGTGAGCAAGCGGCTGGGCCTTGTAAAGCAAACCGCCAGCACACCATTAGCAGTTGAAAAAGAACTCATCAAACATTTTCCTGCTGCATTAATTCATAAAGCCCATCACTGGTTAATTCTGCATGGCCGCTATACATGCACGGCCCGCAATCCTAAATGCAGAGAATGCGGCTTGCAGCAGTTTTGTCCTTATTTTCAGAAGCAGTTGAAAAAGCAGTAGCAGTAATAATGCAATACAACGATATTATAGGAACAATCGGGGTTGGACTAATTCTGTTTGCATACGCATTAAGTCTGTTTTCTTTTATTGCAAAAGAAGGTAAATTGTTTTTTGTGCTTAACATCATCGGCTCAGCTTTAGCCTGCTATGCATCTGTACTCATTAATTATGTACCTTTCATCATACTCGAAGCAGTGTGGTGTATCGTTTCCATAGCAGGATTTTATAAACTGCTTTCTAAAACCAATTAGCATGTTTACCAAGTCAGACATTGAAAAATATTTTAATGCAGAAAAGGCAGAGAGTCTATTGTTTCTGGGCATAGGTATTGCCGGCTTAATTACTGCAGTTGTATTTCTGTTTCTTATGAAAACAAATTTTTATAAAGGTGCTGCTGTACCGCTTGCGCTTGTTGGATTATTGCTGGGCATTGTAGGCTATACCGTGTACACAAGAAGTGATGCTGATCGTATCCGGAATGTTTATGCATACGATATGAACCCGGCTGAGTTAAAAGAAAAAGAAATACCACGTATGCAGGCAGTCATGAAAAACTTTGTACGCTACCGCTATACTGAGATTGCACTGGCACTTATTGGTTTTATATTGTTTATTTATTTCAGAACAAATGCTGACAAACAATTTTGGGCAGGGCTTGGAATCGGTTTGTTTTGCATGGCTCTTCTTGCACTTGGTGCTGATTATTTTGCAGAAAAGCGGGGGCATATTTATTTAAAAGGACTAAACTCTTTTGTAAAATAAAAAACAACCACACCTTATTACCAAGCATAAAAGAATATATAAGCAACAATTACTCTAAAAAACAAATCCCGGCCTCTGAGCCGGGATTGCTTTACAACATGGATTTCGGGAAAAATAGCCGTTGTAAATTAGCGCTGATTGTTTTAATCTAAAGGCATCTTTGCAAACCATAAAGTTTTACCACTCTTGTTTTCACCAAGAAAAACAATATTGCCTTTACCAATCTTTAAAAAAGGATATTTATTGTTTACATAAAAATCTGTTTTGCCCTGACCCATCTGTACAAATTCTCCAATAGTGGCAGCACCCAGATTTATTTTTGTAACATTCGGATAAACCAGGAATTTGTATTTACTATCGCCCAGCTCTTTTTCAGCTTTCACACCTTTCATTTCCAGAATGGTCCAATACAAACTTTTACCTTCATTGCTTTCCATCAACAACTGAGCATTAGGCGCCATCTTAGCTTCTTTATCATTTTCTTCTCTACGCACACCATACTGAGCTTTTAAATTACCACGGTTATCAAAATGCAGCATTACAATATCTGTATATTCAGTACCTGCACCTCTTCTTCCAAAACCACCCGGAGCTGTATAATTCTGGCCTGTAAATAAAAGATCGCCGTTACTTGTTTCAATAATATCGGCTACACGAAACTTACGTCCTGTATAATCAGGTGAGCGTTTTTGACCTGGAGGCACCTGTGCTTTCTTTTCAAAATCACTGATGGGTGTGCTGGTTACGTATACCACTTTGCCGCCACTAATACGAACAATCTGAAAGTTTTTGGCTTTGAATTTATCATCTTCCGGTTTTTCATTGAGGTAATCTGTCTTGTTTTCATTAGCCGGACCATAGATCACCATATCATTGCCTACGGTAACAAAAGAGCCATCAAAAATGCCATGATTGCTTGCAATGGAAATACGCTCTTTTACCTCAGCAAGGGCGCTTACCCTTACATACGTATAATCTGCTGCATTTGGGTTTTGTACTTTACCCATGCCTTTACCGCCCATGGGTGCAAACAGTATGGCTACATCCGGATCGGTTTCTGCATCTTCATCCGCATCATCTGTATTAATAGCAGCTATCATTTGCGGATAATCAAATTCAATTACCTTATCTGCCAGTTGATTTAAATCTGCATCATAGCGCAGGATATGAATGCGTTTGTATTGACGCATCGGATCATTACGATCACCCTTTTCACCCGCAACTATAATAACACTACCGTTTTCATTTTGCTCAGCATGTGTGAGGTAAAAAAACTTATTACCATCCTCTGATTTGGGTTTTAATTTTTCTTTCTGCTCAATTTTTATATCGTAACCGCCCCAGAACCAGTTCCATTTTTTCTTGATGAGTTTACGCCGCAACACCAATGTTCCCATTAAATTTTTTTCAACGCTTACGGCCATCATTTCCCATTCATCGCCTTTATCAGCACGATAGCCTTTAATTTTTTCAACTCCTTCTTCGCTTTCCTGCATGCCGAGAAAGTTGAAATTGAGATCAAACTTATACGTTTCAAATTTTACTTTACGGTTGGTAGATTTCGTAACGTATGTAAGCGTCATTAGGTTGTTAGCCTCATCAATTTTAGGCTCATACAAAAAACCTTTGTTGGCTTTCTTTGATATCTCGTGTGTAGCTTCTTTGCTTAATTTTTGTGCATATACACAGGAATATAGAAGTAATAAAGTAAGGGAAAAGAGAATCCGTTTCATAATGTGGAATTTGCCTCCAATGTAAAACGGATTGCATGTTAGGGCTATACCCTGTTCACGGTATTTTTGCGTTTAGGGATATATAATAACTTGAGTACCTATGGGCAACAACGCATACAGCTCTTTAGCATAGGATCGCTTAGTAGAAATACAACCCAGTGTCCAGTTGTAATAATAATCTACAAAACGGTCTTCTTTGGTGTTACGGGTAGCATGTATGCCAATACCTCCGCCCGGTTTTGCAGTTAATGGAATTTCGCCTTTGAGTTTTCGGAGCTGAAATTTTTCCAAGCTTTCTTTATTAGGATAATCCAGGAGTAAAAACGGTCCCCACTCCGGATGAATTTTTTTGTGAGCTATTTTAAAATGTCCTTCGGGAGTTTGTTTATCGCCTTCCATCATCTTATCACGCATATCGCTGGTGCCAAACACAACAGGATAGGTATACAGCCATCCGTCTTCATCAAAAACTTTTAATTCATATTTACTCTTATATATCTCTACTTTGTAAGTCGAAGAAGTAATTGATGAATTATGTGCTGCCGTTTTTTTATTTCTACTAATAAAACTAAAACCGGTAAGAAACAGCATAGCTGCTGCAGGTATGAGGAATGTAAGTTTAACGCTGCTCATGGTGGCGGAGGTTTTCAAAATCCGGTACAGGTTAAAACGAATAAAAATGATGCCATATTATTGCATGCCGTTGTAATTAACAAACTCTTGATGTAAATAAAAAAGCACCTTTCTTAAGAAAGATGCCTTGTGTAAGTTATAGAAAAATTTCTCAGTGAAATACTTTTGGCTCCAGTGTTTTTGCCTGTGCTATCATGTCTTGCAGTGCTTCAGTTGAAGGCACTCTTCCGCTTAAACCAAACTTGTCATTGGTTTCTATCATTTTGGTGTGGAGGTTTTCAGCATTACGTACAGCTAATTCTTTTACCGTATCCACACCTGCTGCTTCCAGTAATTCTGCAATTTGTCCGGCTACTCCTTTAATACGATGCAGGTCAGCATGGTTCACCCATGTAAGAATCAAACTTTCAGGAATGTCAGTGGATTCTGCAATTTTTGTACGTCCGCTTTTTTTACTCCCTGCTTCCAGTAAATCATCGGTTGTAAAAATGCCGATAGCTTCAAGTTTAGCTGCATAGTTGGCACCTATTCCTTCAATGTCAATTACTTTATAACTCATTCATTTATTATTTGGCGGCAAGGTAAAGAAAAATAAAACCCATGCCAACCCTTATATCGGCTACTAAAACAAAACCGCTCCTCAAATGAGAAGCGGCTTACCAGAGAATACACCGTTTCAGGTGTACTGTCTGTGATGATAGGTTGTGGTTGAAAGATTACCAGCTGCTGAAACGGATGCCAAAATTGTAAGGCGTTTGATCCAGTCCGCTGCGAAACATATTGTTGAGTGCATAGCTGCCGTATAAACGTATGGTGCCCAGGTTCAATTCGCCAATTGCAGAAAGCTTCCATGGTTCCAGATTAAAATCATCTTTTATCTTTTCTTTACCACGCTCATCGCTTATGAGTTTTTGACGGGCCGTGTATAAATAACCGGCACTTACACCAGCGCTTAAGCCATAGCTTTTCTTTTTCTTGGGTGTAAAGTTGAAGTTGAGCATCACAGGCATGGTGATGTAATCTGCAGCCAGTTTGTTTTTTTCAAACTTAGCCACCTGTGCATCTGTATTAATAAAATCTCTGGGCTCGTTTTGAAAACGGATATTACTGTTGAATCTGTAATTGTTGAGCTCTAATCCCAAACCATATTTTAAATTCACGGCATGTGAAATAAGATTAATACGCTGCATAAAAAACCAGAGGTTTACGTTTACTGATTTGCCATTGCGTAAATCCAGTTGTCCCTTGCTGCCACCGGGAAAATAACCACCAGGAGCTGTAGCTATTGCGTAATTGGTTTGATCATTTACATTAGCAAATCCCAAATCTACAATCCACCAGTTGGTACTGATGTTAGAGGGTTTATAGTTTTTGCGTTTTGTGATTTTAATGTCCACATTTCCATCATCAGAACGTTTTTCTTCTTTTGATTCATTTGTTTTGCTGTCACCTTTTTTAATGATGATGATACTGCCGATTTTAATGGTATCAACACCTTGGG
>CAYPBV010000078.1:0-16260 GCA_964409025.1 uncultured Chitinophagaceae bacterium
TTGCCCTGCACATCGTACACATCTGTTGCAATCAGTTGCTTCAACCGCCATAACAAAAATAGATCACCTGTAGTGTGTTTGGATTTGTTTAAAAATGTATGAATGATTTTACTGGCTTTTTGCCAATCACCACTGATGTAGCTTTTTAATTCACTGTCATAAAAATTCACATCTTTCTGAATCAGTTTCTTACCGCCTTCCAGCAAACGAACTCCTTTTTCATCATTGCACAGTTTTGTCCATTCATCCGGATCCACTTCAAACTCACTCGTAGTGATCGGTCTTGCAAGGCGTTTTGCTTTGAGCATTTCCTTCGGTTGAATCTCACTAATCCACTGCGGATAAAAAATCTGTCCCTTCTCATTAATGAACGGCAGATTGTTTAAATACAAAATATAAATCCTGCCCTGGTATGCTTTTAACTGACTCATAAGCCAGTAGTATCCGCACACATCATGTTTGTTTTGTGCCGCCCATATCCATACTTTCTCTTCTTCATCAGCATTGAGTTTCTCAATCAACTCAGCTACAAGCTTGTTATCATCTACAATGCCTTTATCAACACCGCCATCACCATCACCACCCGCCAGAACTTCTCTCCACCAGTTTTTACGGGCTTCAATCCCTTCTTCGGTATAAATATCTTTGATGGGCCCCACGGCATAATCATCTCTAACCAGCATCACTTTACCTGTAAGTGTTTCATCCATTTCAATTGCCTGTTGCAGAATGGCAACATCCGGTTCGTTAAATACAATGTGCGTCATATTTTTCTATTTTCCTATAAAATCCTTAATCAATACTTGGATTGTTTTATTATCTACCGAATCCTGTTCAGATTTATCATAAATTGTCAATAAATACACCTCTTTGTCTTTCGTAATAACATAAGTAAGGACTCTCATACCACCGCTTTTACCGCCACCCTTACTTTTTACACCGACTCTGATTTTAAAGACTTGATGCCCTAAACTTATACCCAATACAGGATTATTTTTCAATTCACTTTCTAATTGAAGTAATTCAGTTCTTAAAGACTTATATTTTTTTAAAAGTCTTTTAGCCTGCTGCAGAAACTTTTTTGTTGGAAGTACTTTATAATTCATTCAATGCCTCTGAAAGTGTTTGTTTTTTCATTTTACCCTTTTGCATTTTTTTAACCTCTGAAAATGCAATCTTTAAATCAGACTTTATTTTTAAAGCCTGCTCGTATTTCGAAAGTTTTTTCTGTAAAGCATCCCATTGTTTTATTGGGATTTGCACAGCAGTAAGATTTCCTTTTTGGTCGTTTACAAAATGAGGTTGTGTCATATAAATTATTTTTTCAAAGTTATCCCTTTTTATCAGGCATTTTCTTCCACTAAATCCAGCTCCACTTTCAAATTCCCGATAATAAACTCCTGACGCTCCTGTGTGTTCTTACCCATGTAATATTCCAGCACCTGCTGAATGTGCGTTTCAGGCAATAACATCACCGGTTGTTTACGCATTTCAGGACCAATGAACCGTGCAAACTCATCCGGACTGATTTCGCCCAAACCTTTGAAACGTGTAATCTCCGGTTTACTGCCCAGCTTTTTAATAGCTGCCTGTTTCTCACTTTCATCATAACAATATATTGTTTCCTGTTTGTTACGCACACGGAACAAAGGTGTCTCCAGAATGTACACATGACCATTCTTCACCAAATCGGGAAAGAACTGCAGGAAGAAGGTCATCAGCAACAAACGTATGTGCATCCCGTCCACATCAGCATCCGTAGCAATTACAATATTGTTGTAACGCAGGTCTTCATAACTGTCTTCAATGTTTAACGCATGCTGCAGCAGGTTGAACTCTTCGTTTTCATACACCACTTTCTTGGTCAATCCAAAACAGTTGAGCGGTTTACCACGCAAACTGAATACCGCCTGTGTTTCCACATTTCGGCTCTTGGTAATACTTCCGCTGGCACTATCACCTTCAGTAATAAAAATGGTTGTTTCTTTTTGCTTTTCAAGAATAGCATCTTTGTCTTTGCCTGTTGCTTCATCATTGTAATGAAAACGGCAGTCTCTCAATTTCTTATTATGCAGGTTGGCTTTCTTGGCACGTTCATTCGCCAGCTTTTTAATACCTGCCAGTTCCTTCCGTTCTTTTTCGTTTTGCTCAATGCGTTTTTTTAAAGCCTCAGCAACAGATGGATTTTTATGCAGAAATAATTCCAAATCTCTTCCCAAAAAATCACCTACAAAGTTTTTCATTGTAGGCCCATCAGGGTACACCACGGTTGAGCCCAACTTTGTTTTGGTTTGACTTTCAAACACTGGCTCCTGCACACGTACACTGATTGCTGCTGAAATACTTCCCCTTATATCACTCGCATCATAATCTTTTTTATAAAAATCACGGATGGTTTTTACAAAGCCTTCTTTAAAAGCAGCCAGGTGTGTACCGCCTTGTGTAGTGAATTGTCCGTTTACAAAAGAGTAATATTCTTCGCCATATTGGTTTTCATGGGTGATGGCCACTTCAATATCATCCCCTTTTAAATGAATGATGGGGTAACGGATTTCATCTGCATTGGTTTTGCGTTGCAGCAAATCAAGTAACCCGTTTTTAGACACATATTTTTTTCCGTTGAAGTTGATGATTAAACCTGCGTTGAGATAACAATAATTCCAGAACTGGTTATCCATATACTCATGGATGTAATGATAATTTTTGAACACCGTATCATCTGGAATAAAAGTTACTTCTGTTCCGTTGCTCTCCGAAGTTTTTTCTTCTTTGTATTCTTTCTTTAAAATTCCCTTTTCGAACTCGGCAGTTTTTTGTTTTCCATCACGGTAAGCGGTTACTTTAAAATAATTACTCAATGCATTTACGGCTTTGGTACCCACACCATTCAAGCCCACACTTTTCTGAAACACATTGCTGTCGTACTTGGCACCGGTGTTGATTTTACTCACCACATCCACCACTTTACCCAATGGAATACCACGGCCATAATCACGAACTGTAGCCACACCTTTTTCAATAGTTACATCAATCTGTTTGCCGTAGCCCATGGTGTGTTCATCAATACAGTTATCAATCACTTCCTTGAGCAGTACATAAATGCCGTCGTCGGGACTTGAACCATCGCCCAGCTTTCCGATGTACATACCGGGACGCAGACGTATATGCTCCTGCCAGTCCAGCGTACGGATGGAATCTTCATCGTAGTTAAACAGGTTCTTTTTTTCTTCAGCCATAGAATATCAATTCGTTAACCGGCAAATATAAAGCAACCCTCACCCCATCCAATGGTAATAATTGTTCACACCTATGTGAATAATTTTTGGCCTGTAACCAATTATTCCGCAATTTCGCAGCACAATCTTTACAGCATGGATAAGAAGATTTATACACTCCTCACTATTTTCATTATTTACTTTGTAACAGCCGTTTCTATGTCGCTGTTTCCTGGTGCACAAAAAGTGCTCACAGCACTTTTGTTTGGCGGTCTTGGTATATGTTTGTTTTTAGGCGCCTTTATGATTTGGGTGCTCAACCGTAAAAACGAAGGTTAATCCCGTGCATGACAAGGGCCATTGACAGCTACCAACAATTTTATCCCAAGGACCGGAAAGCCTGGCGTAACTGGCTTTCCAGAAATTTTGACAAATCTCCCGGCATCTGGCTCATTTATTACAAAACGGGCAAGAGCAAACCACGGCTTCCATATGATGAGATGGTGGAAGAAGCTTTGTGTTATGGCTGGATTGATAGCTTACCCCGAAAACTGGACGAGGAACGAAGTATGATTTTAATGACTCCCCGAAAGCCTAAAAGTGTGTGGAGTGATGTGAACAAGCAGCGGATTGAAAAATTAACTGCTGCCAAACTCATGACTTCTTCAGGAATAAATGCGGTTGAAATAGCCAAGCAAAACGGAAGTTGGGATACCTTAAGCGCTTCCAACTATGCGGCAGATACAAATAAACTTCCAAACGATTTACTCAAAGCTTTTAAAGGCAAAACAGCAGCGCTGAAAAATTTCAAGGCCTTCTCTCCTTCCATTCGCCGGCAATTTATGTTTTGGATTGAGAGTGCTAAAACTGAAGAAACCCGGAATAAACGGGTGGCTCAAACCGTGCTAATGAGCGAGGCGAATAAAAAGCCCGGAGCACAGGGGTTTAAACTGTAACACTTGCCTATAGTTGCTACTATATTAATTGTATTGATTGTTATAGCTGTTATTGCTAAGGTGAGTTCAGTTGATGTATATTATCGCAAACTTAAAGGTGATAAAGATGCAAAAGGAAGTGCAGCTTTTCAATCTGTATTTGGTGGTTTTGTATCATTAAATATTCAACGCTACTTATTGGTTAAAAAGTTGCCGCCATTTCCTGAGAGTTACAGTGTTTATATGAAATATCAGCAACGATTACAACGGCTAAATCGTTTTATTTGCTTTTGTTTGTTTTTGCTGCTATTGTATGCAGGGTATAAAATAGTAATGATTGAATTTTTTGAGAATCAGTGAACAGTGTTACCACTTCTTAATACTTCAACTCTCCCAGCCTTTCAAATGCATACAATAAAGCGGTAATGTGCATGCTCTGCATCAGCTTATTTTCTCTGATGAGTTGTTTTACCTCTTCAATGGATAAAAATTGTACTTCAATATCTTCCCCATCATCTAACTGTTGTTCTTTAACTTTCACGCCACCTTTTGCCAGGTACATGTGCATGATGTTGTTATTGGTAGATGGATTGGCAGAGGTTTTACCCAGCAATTCATACGAATCAAAAGTATAACCTGTTTCTTCCAGCAGTTCACGGGCAATTGCCTGTTCATCGTTGACATCCGTTGCATCCACACAACCACCCGGAATTTCCATCAATGTTTCGCCTAAGGCATGCCGGTACTGCCGCACCATGATGATTTTGTTTTCTTTTGTAAGTGCTACTGCTGTAACCCAATTGGGAAATTCATACACATAATAGGGATCAATGATTTTGCCATCGGGCTTCTCACACCTGTCTGCACGCATGGTAAGCCATGTGTCTTTAAAGAGATATTTTGAAGAAAGAAGTTTCCAGTTCATAAATATGAGATTATTGAATTGAATTAATGAAAAGTCCACGGACCACAGTCCATAGACGACGGAAAAATAAGCAGGTACTGTTGACAGTGGTCTGTGGACTATCGACCAAGTTCACCACCCCATCCGCTCCCTTAAGCTGGTAATATGTGCTGCATGATGTTTTCCATGCCATGCATACATGCCCATAAGATACCACAGATTGAATTGTTTCTTACTGTGTGAGTGTATATAAGTTCTTTCCCAGTCTGCACCTTTTGCATTGGCAAACAAACAATGCAGTTTGGCTTGTATGGTATGAATCATGGTTAATGATATATTGATGGGCAACTGTTCATACTCCGCTGTTTTAGCCCACGCTTCTTCATCATAACCCATGATGGTAGGATTGTCTTCTGTTAATGTAAACTTTACACGACTGAGTGCATTCATGTGACTGTCTGCAACATGATGTATTACTTGTTTTACTGTCCACCCGCCATCACGATAAGGTGTATTTAACTGATGTGCATCTAAATTCTCTATTGCTTTTTCTAAAAGTCCGGGCAAAAATTTTATGTCGGACAATCGTTCGGCATACAATTCTTCACTATATGGTTTAGGTTCATATTGACCGATGGGATAACGCAGATCTTGCATCTTTTTCAATTTTATATCTGATTAAAAAAGCCTGACAGTATGATTCATTTACTGTCAGGCTGTATTCACTTATTACTATCAATTGCAGGCTATCACTTTTATTTCTTCGCTGGTTTTACATCTAACAGTTCCAATTCAAAAATCAATGTGGCGCCTCCGGGAATATTTGCACCGGCACCTCTGTCGCCATAAGCAAACTCACTCGGAATAAAGAGTTGCCATTTGCTGCCCACCGGCATTAATACCAAGGCCTGTTTCCATCCTTCAATTAATCCGCCCAGTGGAAATTCAATAGGCTCGCCACGACTGTAGGAATCATCAAAAATATTTCCGTCAATCGTAGTGCCTTTGTAATGTACTTTAATGGTGTCTTCTAATGTTGGTTTTATACCATTGCCCTGAGTAATGATTTTGTATTGAATACCGCTGGGTAACACTACAACGCCGGGCTGGGTTTTATTTTTTTCGAGAAACTTACGTCCCTCTTCTTTTACGGCACCCGATTTTTTAGTCATGTACTCCTGCAATTTTTGTTGTATGGTCATATTACATTGATTTTCGTCCATTAATGGTTTGTTGCCCTTTAGCGCATCAGCCACTCCTTTATTCAAAGCTATGTAGCTGATGTTTTCAATACCCTGCATTTTCATATTTCCACCAATGTTTACACCAATTGCATAGCTCAAGCTATCCAATCCTGTTTTTAATAATGGTTTGGGAGCTACCGCTACTGTTGGTTTTGCAGTGGAAGGTTTGGGTGCGGGTTTTTTTGTTTGGCTTTTCACAGATGCAGTAAATAAAAATACTGCTACAATCATCATTAGTTTTTGCATGTGTATAAAAATTAAAATTTATTCGTCACGCAATGCATGACCGGTTAATGAAATAAATACGTCTTCAAGGTTGGCCTGTTTCATTTGCTTGGGCCGTTCAAAACCTGTAGCCAGTAAATGATCAATCAGATTGCCGGGTGTATCTAAGGCTACGATTTTTCCGCTGTCAATAATGGCCACACGGTCGCAAAGATATTCCGCTTCATCCATGTAATGGGTAGTAATGATTACAGTAGCACCACGTTGCTGAATATTGCGCACCAGTTCCCATAAGTTTCTTCTTGCCTGAGGGTCAAGACCTGTAGTAGGTTCATCTAAAAAAACAAGTTTAGGTTCATTAATCAATGTAGTGGCTACAGAGAAACGTTGTTTTTGGCCGCCGCTCAGTTCTTTGTATTTGGCTTTGGCTTTTTCTTCCAGGTTTACGGTTTTGAGCAGGCTCATGGCATCAACTGTTCTGTTGTACAAACCCGCAAAGAGATGAATCAACTCTGTTAAGTTCAAACCGGGATAAAAACCACTGGTTTGTAATTGTACACCGATGATTTTTTTTATGTCGCCGGCATTTGTATCAATACTCAAACCATCTACCAACACTTCACCACTTGTTTTACTGCGGAGTGTTTCAATAATTTCAAGCGTGGTGCTTTTGCCGGCACCATTAGGACCGAGCAATCCAAATATCTCCCCTTCCTTCACTTCAAAGCTGATGCCTTTTACTGCTTCAAAGCTGCCGTAGTTTTTAACCAGGTTTTTTACAACGATAATATTTTTCATCTGATTCATTGAAATTGTCAGTTACTCATTCATCATTAAACATCCTTCTCTCCTCTATTCCGGTTTATGATAGCTCTCCAGTTCTTCCATCATTTCTTTACTGCCAATAAACAAAGGCTCACGCTGATGTAACTCTGTTGGTTGTACATCCAGTATAGGAATTTTTCCGTTGGTTGCTTTACCGCCTGCCATTTCCACTAAATAGGCAAATGGATTACACTCATACATCAACCTCAGTTTGCCCTTTGGTTTATCAGTAGTGCCCGGATACATAAAGATGCCGCCTTTAATTAAACTCCGGTGCACATCAGCCACCATGCTTCCAATGTATCGTTGTGTATACGGCCCGCCATTTGTTTTATCTTTCTTTTGACAGGCAGTGATGTAATCCTGCACACCTTTTTCATAACGGAAAAAGTTTCCATGATTCACACTGTAAATATTCCCAAAATCAGGACATTTAATGTTTGGATGACTCAAACAAAACTCTCCAATACTCGGATCCAGAGTAAAACCATTTACGCCCCGCTTGGTTGCATACACCATCATGGTACTGCTGCCATATACTATATAACCTGCCGCTACCTGATTTCTTCCTTTCTGTAAAAAATCTTTTTTGGTACAAACAGTTCCTCTTTCACTTACTCTGCGATAAACGCCAAATATGGTACCGATGGAAATATTTACATCAATATTGCCACTACCATCCAGCGGATCAAACATCACCACATACTTTGCATTTTTGCTGATGGTATCATCAAATACTACAAGTTCATCCAATTCTTCACTGGCAATACCTGCACAACTGATGCCGTGCTGCAGCACTTTTACAAACTGATTATTGGCAAATACATCCAGCTTTTTTACATCTTCACCCTGAATATTGGTGGTGCCGGCATCGCCCAATATATCTACAAGTCCGGCTTTGTTCACCTCTACATTCACCCGCTTGGCCGCCAATCCTAAATCACGCAACAAACTACTTAACTCACCTGTAGCCTGCGGAAATGCCCGTAACTGCTGTATAGTAAACTCATCCAGCGTTAAAATTTTTCTATCAAAACTCATATAGTTGTTTTAAGCAAATCGTTGCAGCAAAAGTAAGGGTTTAAGACAGATGATGTTACGGGCTGTTGTGCTTATGGCAGCGGTGTTGTGTCACTCACTTGTGACGGATTAACACTATTCAACTGAATGTTTCGGCAGCAACTCACCAGAGGCGTTGAAATGTTTTAAATTCACTTCAGCAGCACCAACCCCCTTTAATCATCGTTTATGTGTTACAATCCGCCACCCCTCCAGGGAGGGGATTGACAGCTTGATCTTTTTAATCATACCTCTAAAAAACATAAAAACTCTCTTTAACAAGTTCGATTAGATGTATTCATTAGCTTCACACTTCAACTTGTTATCTTTAAATCATGGAATGGTTATGGATTATACTGGGCATTGTATTGTGTATTGTAGCAATTGCCGGGAGTGTTTTACCCCTGCTGCCCGGCCCGCCCATTGCTTATGCCGGTTTATTAGTACAGCAACTGCGGACTGAAAAACCGTTTACAACTAATTTCCTATTGTTTTGGTTGGCGATTGTTGTTGTATCACTGCTGCTGGATTATCTTATTCCCATCTGGGGTACCAAAAAGTTTGGCGGCACAAAGTATGGTGTATGGGGTTGTACACTTGGTTTTATTGCAGCGTTTTGGCTGGGACCGTGGGGTGTGATCATTGGCCCCCTCATTGGAGCATTCATTGGCGAAATGATTGCACAAAATAATTCATCAGCTGCTATGCGTGCAGCGCTGGGATCGTTTGTTGGCTTTTTGCTGGGAAGTTTTTTAAAACTGGTGGTTTGTTTTTTTATGCTGTATTATATCATTGCATCTATCTGAACTATTTTACTTTAAACGTAAAATACTTTTGTGAAATGTAACTGAATGCCACTACAAAAAAAGTAGTTAGAATTTTTGCAGGCGTAGGATAAATATTAAAACCTTCTACAAATATTTTCAGAAAAAAATAATTGAGTACAATGGCTCCAAATACAACGGCCATATATTTGGGCAGTTGTTCACGCTTACGTACGGCGGCTCCTTCAAATACAACATACCTGCTCAGAAAATATCCAATGGGAAAGGTAACTGCAAAAGCCATGAGAAAAGCTGCAATATGCGGACTGAGAGTAAAAAAGGGCGTTTCTACCATTTGCTTTTTAAGAATGAAATTATAACTCACAAAAAACAAACTGATATCCAGAAGCGTATTACCGCCACCACAGGCAGCATATCGAAATGTTTGAATAGGAATCAACTTTTTGAATGGCGGATAAAACCAGTCAATAATGCTGTTTATGAAATGTACAATGGTATTCGTCATCGTTCCAAGGTAGATGGTTTAAGGTATAAGGTATCAGGAAAGCGTGGCGGAATTTGACCCTATGACTTAAGACTGATACCTTTTACCTTATCAAAAAAATACACCGTTCAAAAATAATTTACTGGTACCAAACCAAAATGCACGGAAGTTCATATTGTCACTATACGTAATCACTTTACCACGGCCTATGTTTTCAATATTGGCCACTGCACTTCCTTTCAACTTGTCTCTATGTTCTCTGAACAGGTAACCACTCTGCAATGGATTATCTGTGAGTAATACCGGCGAATCGTAAGGATTATTGTTTTGATCCATAAACAAGATATTGGCTTTAAAAATACTCATGGTCTTACTGCGATAACCATAACAAAGGGGATGTGTGTTGTCAATCCTTGCTTCAAAAATGGAGCCCGGCATGTCTCTGGCCCGCTGTTCATCACTTCTTAAAAAGTAAGGATACATAGCAGTGCTGTCATACTTTGCTTCATCACTTTTATAAATGGTTTTAGTAATGCCGGTACTGCTTAAAAATTTTCCTGCGCCTTCAAATGCCAGCAAAGTGCCGCCTGCTGCTACCCATGCACGCAGTTTATCCTGGGAAGGTTTATCCATATTGTTGTAATTACCTTCCGGCATAATAATTACATTGTAGTTATTTACATTGGCTGTTGCAAAGCGGTCTACTTCTATAATTGTTGCAGGAATTTTCATCCGTTGATCCAGCATGTGCCATATTTCACCCGCATCATTACTGCTGGTGCCATTTCCTCCCAGTAATAAAATCCTGGGTGTGCGGTTGTTAATCAAACTGCCGCTGCCCAAATCAATACCGCTTACACTTAAACCGCTGGTTAAGCCATATACCTGTACGCCTGTGCCTGCTATTGAATTTTCAATGAGTTTAACTAACTCCTCTGCAGTTCTGTTTTGAACTTTTACAGGAATGACAATCGTGCCATAAGTGAATTTTTTATTGCCATTAGCCGTTGCACTTTCAAAAACCTGTGAAGCCACTTTGGTAATCACTCCCCTGCTCTGCAAAGCGTATAACACTTTTGGTGCATAAAAATCATCCCACTCAAATGCAAATGCATAATTGCTGTTACCAATGATTTTTCCTAAAGGTTTCTTCACTTCATTTACCGCCTCACCTAATGCAGGTAACGTTTTTAATTCTGCACTGGGTAAGCCCACGGCGAGTGGAAACGTCCAACTGGTGATATCATAAAACAAACTGTCTTCATAGTTGAGTGTTTTTTCAAAAATTGTTTTAATCAGTTTGAATTGACTTTGATTGGTGGGTACTATCCAGCTACTGCCTGCTGCAAATGTTTTTCCTTCAGCATCCATCGTTTGTTTGTTTTCATAAATTTCAATGCGATGCCGTTTCATCATTTCTACAAATAATGCATTGCGGCTCTGGTCATACACATCACCAAACACATAGGCTTTTACCGGAAAGGCTGCTGCTTCTGTTTTTACATTGTTATAAAACTCACGCTGATAGTTGAGTAAATCTTTGCGCAGATTTCTGCCTGCTTCTAAAGTGGAGAGCGCTGTTGTAAACTGGTTGCGGATGGTAAACGGAAAGGTGAGTATGCCATTTTCCGTTTGCTGTGCATGACCACGACTGCTGGCCTGCTCAAACAAAATACCTACGCTTCCGTGTATATCAGGAAACGTACTTCCTTTTCCGTAATAAAAATCATCATATCCTTCTTTGGTAAAATACATGGAGCCGATGCTGTCTAAGAATTTTGCATGATACTTTGCAATTTCACCTGTGAGTTGCTGATTCCTTTTAGGTGTATTGGGGTTAACACGGCTGGGCACACCGGGCTGAAAAAAGAAGGTAGCATTACTTCCCATTTCATGATGATCGGTTAAGATATTGGGGCGCCAGTCATGAAATATTTTTAACCGGTTCTGACTTTCGGGCTGTTGTGCGGGCAACCAGTCACGGTTGAGATCAAACAGATAGTGATTGGTTCTGCCGCCGGGCCAGGGTTCATTCAGTTCACGGTTGTTGATGTCTGTAATTTGTACAGCGCTTTTATTGGTGTTTACCCAGTTGGCAAAACGATTAAGCCCATCCGGATTAAAAGATGGATCCAATATGATCACTGTATTGTTTAGTAAATCATCAATTTGCTGTCCTTGTGCTGCTGCTAAATAATAAGCCAGCAGCAAACTCATGTTTGCACCGCTTGGTTCATTACCATGAATGCTGCAGCCAATCCAAACCACCAATGGCATATCGGTAGTGTTTAAGGAAGCACTTTGCTCGGTATTGCTTAACTGTAAATGTTGTTTTCTGATGTCTTCCAGCTTTGCATGATTGGCAGGCGATGTAATAAATAAAGCCAATTGCTGACGGCCTTCATGTGTGGTACCGGTAACAACCGAACTTACACGGTCACTTACTGCGTCAATTGTTTTCATATACGTTACAAGACGGTCGTGGGTAATATGCCACTCTCCCACTTCATGCCCCACCACTTGTTTGGGTGTGGGAACAGAGGGGTTGTATGTAACTGATGCAGGTAAGTAGTAAGATAATTGCTGTGCATTACTCAGGGATGCACAAAAAAAGAATGTAGCAAAAAGCAAACGGTTCATACAGTTGATTTAGTGCGCCGAATATAAGCAAGAAAAAAATGAAGGCTGTGCATTTTTGTGCCTTTCATCACAAAAAATACAGCGGGTGGCTTTACCTTTACAAAAACAAATTCATGCGTTGTATATATATCATATTCATTTCATTTATACTTGGATGTAATACTGCTGCACAAACCAGTACGTCTGTTTCTGCTGATGAATTTGAAAAAGGAATTGCGGATAAAACGGTTCAGTTGCTGGATGTACGTACTGCAGGTGAGTACAGAACCGGTCATTTAAAAGGCGCATTGCAGGCAAACTGGAATAATCAAACAGAGTTTGTAAGCCGTACTTCAGCTTTGGATAAAAACAGACCCGTTTATGTGTATTGTCTTTCCGGGCCACGCAGCAGTGCTGCAGCAGATTGGTTACGCAGTAATGGCTATACAACTATAGTAGAGCTGAATGGTGGTTTCAGCAGCTGGAAACGCAAGGGCAAACCTGTGGAAGGTACACCGGACCAAAAGCAGTTGACCTTAACAGACTATCAAAAGCAAATAGCAGGAAAAGAATATGTGTTGGTTGATTTTGGAGCAGAATGGTGTCCGCCCTGTAAAAAGATGGAACCTTACCTTTTATCTTTTATTGCTGCGAATCCGCAGATTACATTGTTGAAAATTGATGCCGGTATACATACGGAACTGATGAAGCAGTTAAATGTAGAAGGTATTCCCACCCTTTTATTTTTAAAGAACGGAACGGAGACATGGCGCAAAAATGGTGTGGTGGAAACAGAAGAATTGAACGCCATGTTTATTACTAATAAATAATACGTGCATAAATTTGCATGTATTCTTAACTCTCTTTACTACTTTTAAATTTATGGACACAGCGGTGAAACAAAAATCATGGTACCGGAATTGGTTTAACTCGCCTTATTATCATTTATTGTATTTTAAACGTGATGAGCAGGAAGCCGCTTTTTTTATTGATCAATTGGTTCACAAACTCAATCCGGCTGCCGGTTCTAAAATGCTGGATGTAGCGTGTGGCAGAGGAAGACACAGCATACAACTTGCCTCCAAAGGTTTTTTTGTAACAGGTATTGACATCAGTCCTGAAAGTATAGAAGATGCATTAACACATCAAACCAGCCAACTGGAGTTTTTTGTACATGACATGCGGTTACCCTTTCGCATGAACTATTATGATTATGCCTTTAATTTTTTTACCAGCTTTGGTTATTTCCGCACAAGAAGAGAGCACGATAACTCCATACGTACCATTGCTCAATCATTAAAAAAGGGCGGCACCTTTGTTATTGATTATCTGAATGCCCATTATGTAGAAACGCATCTGGTTTATAAAAGTGAAGTGGAAAAAGAAGGTGTTTTATTTGATATCACCCGCTGGCTGGATGAAACGCATTTCTATAAAAAGATTGTGGTAGAAGATGAAGCGCAACTGGAAGAGCCATTGGTGTTTACTGAAAAAGTAGCCAAGTTTTCATTAGGTGATTTTAATGATATGTTTGCTTTTAACGGCTTGCAGATTCAAAATGTGTATGGCGATTATCAATTTGGCGCATACGATGTGAAGAACTCACCACGCCTCATCATTGAAGCTAAAAAGATAAAATAATCAGAACCGTTTCAAAGCTTCCAATGTAATTCTTCCTTCATAAATGGCTTTGCCTACAATGGCACCGCTGCATCCAATGTGTTGCAACGCATCTAAATCCTGCAGATTACTCACACCACCGCTGGCAATAAAATGGAGTTGCGGAAATTTCTGGAGAATGTTTTTATAAAGTTCGGTTGACGGGCCTTCCAGCCTTCCATCCTTACTTACATCAGTGCAAAAGATTTGTTGTACACCGTGAGTAATGTATTTTTCGATGAAATCATAAATCCAGATGTCGGTTGTTTCCAGCCAACCACCCACGGCAATTTTTTCGTTCTTTACATCAGCGCCCAGCAAAAATTTATCTGCTCCAAATTGCTGTAACCAGCTCACAAATTTTTCTTCTTCTTTTACTGCTACGCTTCCTACCGTAGCCAATGCAGCACCGGAGTTGAAAACGATGCGTACATCTTCTTCCTGCTTAATACCGCCGCCAAAATCAATGATCAATGAAGTTTTTGCAGCAATGATTTCTAATACTTTCCAGTTTTTTACGGCTCCTGCTTTAGCACCATCTAAGTCAACAAGATGTAAACGCATAAGCCCTGCATCTTCAAATTGTTTGGCTACCTCAAGTGGATGTTCATTGTAAATTTTCTTTTGAGCATAATCGCCTTCTGTTAGTCTTACGCACTTTCCATCAATAATATCGATAGCCGGAATGATTTGCATTTTCAATTATCAATTAAAAAATTATCAATTCAAATAAACGCTTTATAAGCATAGGAAATTAGAAAGTATCTGTTCTCCTACCTGTGCACTTTTCTCCGTATGAAACTGCACGCCGTAAAAATTGTCTTTCTGCACGGCTCCGCAATAGTCAATACCATAATTGGATGTACCAATGCAATACGGATTCATCTCTGCAAAATAGCTGTGTACATAATAAACAAAACTTTGTTCGGGAACATCTTTGAACAGGTTTGTTTTGAGGTTGTACAAATTGTTCCAGCCAATCTGCGGTACTTTAATGCCCTTATCCACTGGGGGACGAAACAGCCGCACCTTAGCAGGAATAATTCCCAAACATTCGGTATCATTTTCTTCTGAATGCTCAAATAACAACTGCATACCCACACAAATACCAAGTACCGGTTGTTTCAACTCCTGAATCACTTTATCCAAACCTTTCTCTTTCAAACTATCCATGGCACTTCGTGCAGCACCTACACCCGGAAAGATCACTTTATCTGCTGAAGCCAACTCATCTTTATCATCCGTCACTTTTGCATTAACGCCGAGACGTTCCAATGCAAAGAGAACGGATTGGATATTGCCTGCGTTGTATTTTACGATTGCCAGATTCATTTCAATACTCCTTCTAAAAACTCTTTTGTTGTTTTTGTAACATCAGCTGTCCCTTCCAATGCTTTGATATATGCACTTCCGATGATTGCTCCATTGGCATGTGCACAAGCAGCATCAAATGTTTGTTTATCTTTTATTCCAAAACCCACCAGCACCGGATTTCTCAACTGCAAGGATTTTAGCTTTTGTAAGTATGCATTTACATCCGGCATGTTTTTATCACTGCCTGTTGTTGATGAAGAAGAAACGGCGTATAAAAATCCTGTACTTAGACTATCAAGTTTTTTGATGCGCTCATCACTTGTTTCCGGTGTTACCAGAAAAATAAAATCCAGTTCGTATTGTTTAATGATGGCGCCGTATTCTGTTTCAAATTCAAACTCAGGTAAGTCGGGCAGTATTAATCCATCCACACCAACCGCAGCTGCATCTTTGCAAAATTGTTCAAAACCATATTGCAACACCGGATTCATATAGCCCATCAACACAACGGGAACATGAATTTGGTTTCTGAAATCTTTTAGTTGCTCAAACAGTTTTTCAATGGTCATACCGTTGGCAATTGCCATGCTGCTGCTCTGCTGAATCACGGGACCATCAGCCAATGGGTCGCTGTACGGCATGCCGAGTTCAATTAAATCAGCACCGTTTTGTTGTAAGGCGCTCATCACCTCTACTGTGCTGTGCAGTTGGGGATAGCCTGCCGTGCAGTAGACGTTGAGAATACGTGTGCTCTTTTTTTCAAACAATAATTTAATCCCGCTCATCTTTCTTCATTAGTTTATTAATTCTTTTTGCATTGCTGTTCTGAAGTCTTCCAAAAAAATATTGTGCCGCTGCACCAACAAATGCAATACTCCATATAATCTTATTGAAAATTGAAGCATTGAAATAAAATACCGCAACAACTCCAATACCACCAATGACAACCCAAAGTAACCCATCCGTAACATTTCGATTTCCATCTATTATAC
>CAYPBV010000079.1:0-1424 GCA_964409025.1 uncultured Chitinophagaceae bacterium
GTAATAAATGCTCCGTCTCAATGTTTGGATTTTGTGAATTAAAAGCCAATTGCTTCGCCTGTTGCACAGCTTCCGCAGCTTTTATGGTGAAGTTTCCTAAATTCATAGTTTAAACGGTTTAAATATTACGTTATCAAGTTTGGACATTGTAAACTGCTGAAATGCTTAGTTCCAAATGTCCATTGAATTAATTTTGTTTGGCCTCCCTCTTCCTTTGGTGAGGGAACAAGGGTGAGGCTGCAAATGATTATCCAACACAAAAATTCCGTAAGAATGTCATTCAGAATCAAGAGAATCAGCATCAACGTCAGTCTTATTACAGTGTTCCTGTTAATATTACAGTTTGTACAGGCTCAGGATACTGCTAAAATCACCAAATGGGTGAATGATAACTTGCCTGATTTAGGCGGTCGGGCAGTACTTATGGTTTACAAAGATGGAAAAATGCTCTATGCGCAACCTTTTAATAATTTGAGTAAGAAACAGGAAAACCGTCAAAAGCTCAAGGCAAAAATTACGGGTGCCGATGAAGAGGTATTATTACAGGATTACACACTCATTACAAGGGAACGCATTGCCAGCTGTAGCAAATGGTTAACCGCTGCATTGGCGATGACTTATATAGATGAAGGTAAGTTTCGCCTGAACGATACTATTGGAAAGTATTTGCCCATTATGAGTAAATATGGAAAAGGAAACATCCGTGTGTGGCAATGCCTGAGTCATACTACAGGCATTAAAGGTGGCGATTTAAGAGAAGTATTTCAGTCATTTAAAAATATAAAAACAATGGGGCAGGCAATAGAGCAAATTGCCATGTCGCCCATGGAAGGTGAACCGGGTAAAACATTTCGTTATGGTAATACGGGGTTACAAATCATTGCGGCCATTATTGAAAAAGTGAGTGAGAAAGATTTTGAAACTGCATTTCGGGAGCGTATTGCCGAACCTTTAAATATGAAGAATACTGATTTTGGTAAAAAAAGCGTACCACTTGCCGCAGGTGGTGCTTACAGTACTCCTGAAGACTTTATGAATTTCCTGATGATGATTTTAAATGAAGGCGAGTTTAACGGCAAGCGCATCATCAGCAAAGCACTGATTGTGGAAATGCAGAAAAACAGAATAGGAAGAGATGTATTAATTGCATCAACACCTGAAGAAGCCGGCAACTGGGGTTATGGCTTTGGCGAATGGGTTATGGATAGTCCGCTGGCACTGGCTGATAAAAAAGGTGCGATGCCTGATAGTAAACGAAGCGCTGCTGTAACAAGCCCCGGATTGTTTGGCAGTTTTCCTTGGGTTGACAATGATAAAAAGTATTGCGCTTTTTTATTTGTGTACAATTTGCAGCACAAAGGTCGCAATCAAAAATATAAGGAATTGAAACAGGTAGTAGATGATGTGGTGCGGTAGGAGGCCCC
>CAYPBV010000079.1:1434-16165 GCA_964409025.1 uncultured Chitinophagaceae bacterium
CCCCTATCTCTTTCTCCCGAGGAGAAAGATTGGTGCAGTATCTACATCCAAACTTTTTTTTCTAACACATCAACAATTAATTTTTACTCATCAAATTTCAACCCTAAAATATTTATTGAAATAGTTTTAAAAAGTAAGGGCTGTGTTCAGGCATCCTCCCCACTTCAGGGGGAGTTAGAGGGGGTTTTTTCTTATCTTTGCGACCCGATGACAAAAACCAAATCAGTAGCTTTTCACACACTCGGTTGTAAACTCAATTACTCCGAAACCTCCACCATCAGCAGGCTGGTGGAGAAGGAAGGTTTTGAGAAAAAAGAGTTTGACGACCTGGCTGATGTGTACGTCATCAACACCTGCTCGGTTACTGAAAATGCTGATAAAGAATGTCGTCAATTAGTACGCCGCATTCAACGTAAATCACCTCAAAGCCTGGTAGTGATCACCGGATGTTATGCCCAGCTGAAGCCAAAAGAAATATCAGAAATACCCGGAGTTGATTTAGTATTAGGTGCTGCTGAAAAATTCAACATTGCTTCACACATTAAAGAATTAAGCAAAGGAGACAGCACCAAAATCAGCAGTTGTGAAATTGAAGAGGTAACCGGTTTTAATGCTTCTTATTCCATAAACGACAGAACCAGAACATTTTTAAAAGTACAGGACGGTTGTGATTACACCTGCTCCTTCTGCACCATTCCACAGGCAAGAGGTAAAAGCAGGAGTGATACCATTGCCAATGTTGTGGCCAATGCTAAAGCAATTGCAGCAGGCGGCAGTAAAGAAATTGTTTTAACGGGAGTAAACCTTGGTGATTTTGGTAAAGGCGACCTCACACCAACCCTCTCCAAAGGAGAGGGAGTGAAAAATCGTTCAGAAAATTTTTATGAACTCATTCAGCAGTTAGATGAAGTAGAAGGCATTGAACGTTATCGTATTTCTTCCATTGAGCCAAATCTGCTCACGAACGAAATCATAGAATTTGTTAGCAGGAGTAAAAAATTTATGCCGCATTTTCATATTCCATTACAAAGCGGAAGTAACACCATTCTTGGTGCCATGCGCAGAAGATATAAAAGAGAATTGTATGCAGAGCGTGTGGCGTATATCAAACAACTGATGCCGCATTGTTGTATTGGTGTGGATGTGATTGTAGGTTTTCCCGGTGAAACGGATGATCTATTTAAAGAAACATTTGACTTTTTACATTCATTGGATATTTCTTATCTGCATGTGTTTACCTATTCTGAGCGTGATAACACACATGCACTTGCACTAAAACCAGTAGTGCCGCATGCTGTTCGTTATGAGCGTAACAAAAGCCTCCGCAATCTTTCCTATATGAAAATGCAATACTTTACGCAAAAACATGCAGGGGAAATAAGACCGGTATTGTTTGAAGGGCATAGTAAAAATGCCCGCCTGAACGAATCACCCGGGCAGGAAATAATGGAAGGTTATACTGATAACTACATCAAAATTACAACTCCCTACAGAGCAGAATGGGTGAATGAAATTGTGGGTTGGAAGATTTAATATAGCTGACAAACCCCATTTTCCTCCCTAATTCTAATCATGGTTCATTATCTGCATCTGCTGTTTCTTTGAATTTTTCATAACTGTTATATGAAAGATTCTTTGCAGTACATACGTAGTTCACTTGAGCATTTAGATGAAACATTAAAAGATGTAAAGCCTGGTATGGCTTTACAAAAAAAAATTCATCCGGGTAACAATCTTACTGTTCAAAATCTTTTTAGTTATCTGGCATTACGGAATCATGATATCCGTGAATTGCAAAATATGCTGCATGAAAAAGGTCTTTCCTCTCTGGCCAGCAGCGAAGGTCATATTCACCGGCAAATTCAGGAAATATTACTGCGCATCGGAGTAACTATTCCATCTGTACAGCTCAGTAAGTGTACATTTTCATATAGCAGAAAAAAAATTATGCAGCGCTCATTTCAATTGTTCGGGAAGCACATCAGCTGTGAGCAGGCAGCTATTATGGTTACACTTGACAAAACTTATTTGCAGGAGCCTGAACTCATAAGTCATCTTTTAAAAAGGGGGATGAATGTGGCACGGATTAACACTGCACATGATGATGAAGCAGTGTGGCTTCAAATGATTGAAGCTGTACGTAAAAGCAGTCGCCTATGCAAATTGCCCTGTAAGATTTACATGGATTTAGCGGGGCCAAAGATAAGAACACGATTGCCCGTTGAGTATACTGGCAATATAAAAGTGATGGAAGGGGATATAGTTTTCCTTTATGAGAAAGATACACCTTATAAAAAAGGAGAAAAAAATATCGGCTGCACACATAAAGGCATTGTGCCTCAGTTGCAAAAAAATAATCTGGTAATGTTTGATGATGGGATCATAGAAGCTATCGTTAAAAATGTAAATAACAGATTTGCTGAACTTATGATAACAAGAGTACCGGGCAGGAAAGCAAAGATCAAAACCGAAAAGGGATTGAATTTTCCTGACGCTATTCTAAATATTAATCCTCTTACTGTTCAGGATAAACGTGTAATTCCATTTGCAGTACAGTATGCTGATATCATTGGCTGCAGTTTTATCCGCTCAGCTGAAGACGTGAAACGTTTTCAGAAATTGATTGGCAAAATGAACAAAGCAAAGCAAAAACCGTTTCTCGTTTACAAAATTGAAACTCCCGAAGCCGTTTTGAATTTGCCACAAATTTTACTGGAAGGATTAACGGATGCAAATTTTGGTATAATGATAGCAAGAGGCGACCTTGCTGTTGAAATTGGCTTTGAACGCATGAGCGAAATTCAGGAAGAAATTTTATGGATTTGTGAAGCGGCACATACGCCTGTGATATGGGCTACACAGGTTTTAGAAACATTAAATAAAACCGGCATTGCCACCCGCTCAGAAATAACAGATGCTTACCGCAGTTCACAGGCAGAGTGTGTAATGCTCAATAAAGGAACATACATTTTAAACGCCCTTACAACACTTAATGACATTTTAGTGCGAAGCGGGGGCCACCATTTAAAAAAACGCTCGATGTTCCGTTCATTAAAAATTGCAGGACATTTTTTTAAAAACAACTGAACTTATACTGTACTGCTTACAGCAAGCTGTTCATCTTTTACAGCTTCCGGTTTATCAGGCAAAACTTTATTGAGCCAATTTTCAACTGCAGGTATCAAAGGAATAAATACAATGGTACCTATGATATTAAACAACATGTGACCATTGGCCACCATCCGTTCCAATGAAGCATGTGCTGATATCCACTGCACCATTTTTAAAAACAAGGGAAACAGCATAAGCCCGATTAGAATAGAAGTTAGATTAAACAGTAAATGAAACAGTCCCGTTTTCAATGCCTGCCGGTTTGATTTAATTGTGGCAAGTAACGTGTCTGCACAAGTGCCCAGTTCTGCACCCAGCATTACTGCAAGCGATGCGCCTAATGTAATAAGTCCTTTTTTTGCCAGCGTAATTACCATGCCTACCGTGGCCGATGATGATTGAATAATAAGTGTTACCACTGCACCTGTAACTGCTCCTTTCCACGGACTTTCCAATGCCTGCATCCAACCGTTGAAACGTACATCATCACGTAAAGGTTCTACTGCACGTTCCATGGTGTACAGTCCAAAAAACAGAATACCGAAGTACAATAAAACTTTTGCAGTTTGCGAAATTTTTTCTGAACGGGAAATGATTGTAAGTATTAAGCCAAGAAAGATGGGTATAGGTGAAAACTTACCTATATCAAATGCAATTAACTGGCTTGAAAATGTAGTGCCTGTATTAGCGCCCATTACAATACCCAATGCCTGGCGGAAGGTGAGTACCTTTGCATTGATCATTACAATGGCCAGAATAATAACTGCAGATGATGAATCAAGTATGATGGTTGCTATCAATCCTGTAAGTATAGCTGTGAATAAATTGCCTGTACATTTTTGTAATATATCTTTCGTTCGTTCACCTAAAATCGAACGCAATGTTTCTGAAAGGCTGGATACAGCAAATAAAAACAAACCTTGGCCACCCAATACCAGTAATATTATTTCCATGCTGGATAGATAAAGGATGAATATAATTTTTAACTGTTATGAAATGATGAAGCCGGTATTATGAAATTGTAAAGCAATGTAATTTTAAAAAACCTGAAGGTTGTATATTCACCCCACCAAACCATATTTTGTGAATAAAGAACAACTGCTTCATGAACTCCGACATGAAACCTATGTTACCATCAAGCCATCTCCTTTGCATGGAAACGGTGTTTTTGCTATTCGCTCCATTCCCAAAGGTTGCAGAACGATGTTTTCAACTGGTGCTGGTGAGTTTATTAAAGTAAAGCGCAGTGAGGTAGATGAACTGCCTGCACATAGTCGTTACCTGGTGGAAACCTATTGTTTGTTTGATGATGATTTTTACTGGATACCTGAATATGGGTTTAAAGTGATGGATGTTTCCCTGTATTTGAATCACTCTGACACACCGAATGTTATTTCCATCAACGATGGCGAATTTTTTGAAGCGGTGCGTGATATTGAAACAGGTGAAGAATTACTCATAGATTACGGAACGATTGTGGAAAGTGAAGAGTGATGCGACAGAAATTTATAGTTCCCTTTGCGGTTTAATTTTTATTTTTGCGGTTCGCTCATTACGGGGCTGCCCGGTTTTGACAGCATAGATCTTTGAAAGTGTAAGCATGCAGTGCGTTGTGTAATTAGCACTTAAATCTGAATACTCAAAACTCAAATGGCAATACACAGTATGCCATGGCTGCCTAATCAGTGATTAGTTAGTCATTCGGGCCGCCGGGCAGGTTGACTTGTTACCGCCGCCCCGCCGCCGACTCAAAAAGAAAACAGGTTGCTGCAGCAGAAGGCTGTGACTGCTGCAAAAGACGCATTCAGCTACGCATTGAATTGGTAGGTTCAGGTCCTGTACAGTGCCGACAAACAATCATGAAATAAGCATGTAGAAAGCTTTTGGAGAATGTGTTTGGACAGGGGTTCGATTCCCCTCAGCTCCACCATCGGCCGCCGAAGCCTTAGCAAAGGCGGCCTTTTTTATTACGGATAGAAAAAAATCATCTTTCCGTAATCAATAATTTATAAAAGAAAATCATATCTCGTAAATCACTGGCTGCTATGCGTTCATCTATACCATGATAACCTTTGGCATCACGCATGGGTGCAAAGTTGAGCACCGCATCACTAAACGGACGGAAGTATCTTGAATCAGTTGCACCTACAAGAAGGTAGGGTGTTACATGCACATTGGGTACTGTTTTATACACCGCATCTTCCACTTTTACAAACATGGGATGATTTGTAGCTGTAGTAGCAGAAGGTTCAAATAATGAAATCGTTTGCTTCTTAACTTGTACACGATCATCATTCACCACTTTTTTTACAAAAGCCACCACATCATCACTTGTTTCGCCGGGCAGTATACGACTGTTGAACGTAGCTTTGGCAACGGTGGGAATTACATTGTCTTTAATGCCTGCATTTACAATGGTAGGAACTAATGTAGTATGCACCATGGCATTGGTTTGCTTGTCTTTTTCCATCATGCTGATGATGCTTCCGCCCAGCAACCATTGATTGCTCACGCCCAATTTTGTTATAAAACCATCTATTGCTGCAATGCGGCCCAGCATTTCCTGCACAGGCGGTGTAATACGGCCGGGCATTTGCTGTGCACGGATTTTTGCAATGGCTTTATTTAATACATCAATCGCTGTTTCTGTAGCCGGCATAGATGAATGACCACCTGGTATTTCTACCGTTAAATCAATATTGCAATACCCTTTTTCACCCACGCCAATCACTGCAACAGGTCTTCCGGTTTTTTTAAATTTTTCTGTATCCACCATACCGCCTTCATCCACTACCAACTGTGGCTTGATATTGTTTTCTTTAAACCATTGTGCAATTTTTGCAGCACCACGTCGTCCGGTAATTTCTTCATCATGACCAAAACATAAATACACAGTACGCTGCGGTTGGTAATCTTCTTTAAGTAATTGTTCTACAGCTTCAAGAATGCCTATCACACTTGCCTTATCATCCACTGCGCCACGTCCCCAGATGGTATCTTTTATAATTTTTCCGCTGAAAGAAGGAACTGTCCATTTGCTTTCAGCAACCGCTTCTACAGGTACCACATCCATATGCGCCATAAGTACATAGGGTGCAAGCGTTGTATCTTTTCCTTTCCATGTAAACACATAACTGAATTCACTGAAAATCATCCGTGGTAATTGTGCATGTATTGTGGGATAGGTTCTTTCCAGAAACGCACGGAATTTTACAAACTCAGCGGTGTCAATGGCGAGGGTATCACCAAACGAAACGGTTTTGATTTGCAATGCTTCACTCAAATGCAATGCAGCAGAATCTGTGATGCCCGTAATCTTCATAGCTTCTCTTGGCGCAGAGACTTCAGGAAAACGAAAGGTATTAAATAACAAAACAGCAGCTAAGCCGAGTACGGCGATTAAAAGCGTGTAGAAAATTTTTTTGAACATGTGGTTGGTTTAAGGATGTATAAATATGATATGTGGTTCGGGTAAGTGAGTTACTCGTCTTCATGAACATGAAAACCAACTGTTGCAGGTTGTTGCGGCAACGCTGTTACCAGTTTTTTAACGGATTCCATCATCACTTCCAGTTGTTGTTTTGTAAACAGCTTGCCATTTACCATCACCATTTCAATTTGTTTTGTATTACTGATGTTTTGTAATGGGTTGGCTGTAAGAAAAACAAGATTCGCTTTTTTGTTTACTGCAATACTTCCTTCTGTTGCAAAGGTGTTCATATACTTTGCTGGATTCATGGTTGCTGTTTGTAATGCGGCAGCAGGTGTGAGTCCTGCTTTTACAAGCCACTCCAGTTCATCATGTACACCAAAGCCGGGATAGCAATGCGGATTGGGAAAATCAGTTCCAGCCAATAATGGAATGCCTGCTTTATAAATCTTGCGTGTGATTTTTAACTTCAGTTCAAACTCCGTACGGTTGTCTTCAAAGTCAACAGGTTTAAAACTTTGAAAACGAAAATCTTTACGATAATCCCAGAAATCACGCATAAAATTTCCCATATACACCATACGTGGGTCGTGCAGCAAAGAGGTATCGTTTACATAGGCTATTCCACGATTTACGGTGAGTGTGGGGCAAACCCAGGTATTTGTTTTTTTGATTTCTTTTAAAATTCCTTCCAGCTTCTTTTCATTAAATGTGCGGAAGAGAAATTGTTTGCGAAAGCTGCGTTGCTTCCAGATACTGTCTTTGATTTCGCCACGCTGGTAGGCAAACCATGTATCTGAACTGTCGCTGGCTGCTTCAAGAAAGCCATACAAATGCTCCTGGGTTGATTGTCCTGCCTGTGCTGCTTCCAATACAGTGAGCACGTTGGGTACATGCCCTGCAAAAAGAATAGTTTGTTTTTTGCATTCATCGGCAATGGCAAAATAACTGTCTCTGCTGAGCAGTGAATATACTTTTACAAAATCAACTTTAAGTTTGTTTTTAAGTGAGTCAACTGCTTTTCTTCCTTTTGCTGCGTCGGTTACCGCTACTGAACCGGGCCAGATGGGTTTAGGTCCATCAACGATTGGCCCCGCACTGAAAATGGAAAGCGTAGGATACTTCCCGGCACTTATACTTTGCCGCCATCTTTTTACATTATTCACATCTTCAAACATGCCACGTAGGCCTGTTACTCCATTTGCAATAAGCAATGGAAACGTAACAGCCTCATTCCACACATGTGTATGAAAATCCCATAGACCGGGAATAATATACATGCCCTTTGCATCAATCACTGAATCTGCTTTTAGATCCTTTTTTGATTTGCTGATGACGGTAATGATGCCGTTACTTACAAGAAGTTGACGGTTGCTGATGAGTTTGCCTGTTTCTACATCAACAATCACTGCATTTTTAATAAGGATGGTTTGGCTGAAACAGAACAATTGTGTAAGCAACACTGAAAGTGTTAATAAAAATTTCATGCGGAAAATTACAACTTCTGGTTCTGAAATATGCGGGGTGTTATGAATTAGAGTACCTTACTGCTTCATATTTTTCACACCTAAAACTTACAATCATGGAAGAAAACAAAAAAGCCGAAAGCTGGCAGGATAAAGCGGAAGATAAAATTGACGAGTTGAAGGCCCAGGCGAGTGAGTGGGCAGATAAAGCTGAAGACAAACTGGAAGAACTCAAAAACAAGGCAGAAGATAAATTTGAAGAGCTGCGTGATAAAGCTGAAGAACTGGGTGCCGACCTGAAAGAAAAAGCTTCTGATATCTGGAATAAAGTAGTGGACAAATTTGATGGTGATGATGGGCCGAAGAAAGAGGAAGCGAAGCAGGAAGCAGGAGGTAAGTAAGAAGTACGAAGTACGAAGTACGAAATACGAAGTACGAAGTATCAATAAAGGTGAAGCGGTTTGCTTCACCTTTATTCTTTTCAATAGATTTGCTGTATGGTTACACCGCAACAGTTAATTGAAATATACAATCTGCAACCGCATCCTGAAGGCGGTTATTATATCAGAACCTATTGCAGTGATGAACAGATTTCAACCGCTCATTTAAAGCATCAATTTACCGGCAACCGCTTTATTTCTACAGCTATTTACTTTTTACTGGAAGGGAAACAGTTTTCCGCTTTTCACCGGATTAAAAGTGATGAGCTATGGCATTATTATGCCGGTACAGGTTTGCACATTTATGTAATTCATCCCAACGGTGAAGGACAAGTGCTGAAGCTGGGGAGTGATTTAGGGAATGGTTTTTTATTTCAGCAGGTGGTGAAAGCCGGTTGCTGGTTTGCCTCTCAACCTGTGGATGAAAATGATTTTGCATTTGTGGGTTGTACGGTAGCTCCCGGTTTTGATTTTGCAGATTTTGAGATGGGGGAGAAGGAAGTGCTGAAGCAGGCATATCCGCAGCATATAGAATGGCTGGAGAAATTATGCCGTTAAAATTCTTGCATGTAACATTTCCGCTGAAAGCGATACTAATTGTACATGCATCATCACAACAATAAAATTGTATTTCCATTATTACCAATCAAATAAAAAATAAACATGCAGTTGCAAATCAGGAACCTCAATAAAGTGTATGCTAATGGGGTAAAAGCGCTCAACAATGTTAATCTCACACTTGGCAAAGGAATGTTTGGACTGCTGGGTCCCAATGGAGCAGGCAAAAGTACACTCATGCGTACCATAGCTGCCTTACAAGACCCCGACAGCGGCTCTATTCAGCTGGGTGATATTGATGTGATTCATCAAAAAAATGAACTGCGCAAAGTACTCGGCTATCTGCCGCAGGATTTTGGCTTTTATCCCAAAGTATCAGGTGTGGATTTGCTGAATCATTTTGCAGTACTGAAAGGTATTACGAACAAAGCCGAACGTAAAGCCATTGTGGATGGACTGTTGCAGCAAACCAATTTGTATGAAGCCCGCAAGCGGAATGTGAGTGAATACAGTGGCGGTATGCGTCAGCGTTTTGGAATTGCACAGGCATTGCTGGGTAATCCCCAACTCATTATTGTAGATGAGCCCACTGCCGGACTTGACCCTATGGAGCGCAACCGTTTTCATAATATTTTGAGTGAAATAGGAGAGCAGGTGATTGTGATTCTCTCTACACATATTGTGGATGATGTAAAAACTTTGTGCAATCAAATGGTGGTGATGAATGGCGGCACTATTTTAATGGAAGGCACACCTGCGCAGGCCGTAGCTTCTGTACAGGGAAGAATTTGGCATAAAGCCATTAATAAAGAAGAGTTGAATGATGTACGTGCACGGCTTAAAGTAATTTCTCATCATATAGCAGAAGGCAAAATGATGGTGCATGTGCTGAGCGATGCTAAGCCGGAAGAGGGCTTTGAACAAACCGATGCCACTCTGGAAGATGTTTATTTTTCAACCATCACCAAAAACTAATCCGCACCATGTTTGGAGAAATTTTTTCATTTGAGCTAAAGAATCAATTCAGAAAACCATCTACTTATATCTATTTTGGTATTTTGTTTTTTCTAACGCTTATGATTGGGCTGGCAGCTGCAGGCATGTTCAGCACTACACGCAGTGACAGTAATATCATCATCAATTCCGCTTTTTCAGTAGCAGGTGTTTTATTGGGTACCAGCAGCAGCATCTTCAGCATATTGGTGAGTGTATTGCTCATTTCAATAATGGCTACATCCATTCAGAAAGATTATCAATACAACATGCATCCGTTGTTTTTTACAAAACCCATCACAAAACCCGGCTATTTCTTTGGACGCTTTATGGCAACAGTTGTGGTAGCAGTTTTTGTTTTCAGTGGATTACTACTGGGTTATGTAGCAGGCACCTTAGCAGGCCTGGGTAAACCGATGATGGGTGAGTTTGAACTGATGAATTATCTGCAGCCATTTTTACTGTTTACTGTTCCCAATATATTGCTGCTGGGTATTTTATTTTTTGCACTAACAACATTTTTACGAAGTACCATGATGGCGTATGTTGTTGCCATTGTGCTGATGGTATTGCAAATTATGAGTAACACCATTACACAAAACATAGATAATAAAATGCTGGCTGCTGTACTGGAACCATCAGGCAGCATCGCATTGAATTATGTAACGGAATACTGGAGCCCGTTTGAACGTAATGGAAATGCCATTCCTTTAACCGGTGCTTTATTGTACAATCGCTTATTATGGGCTGGTATTGCCATCGTAGTTTGTGCCATCAGTTATTTTGGTTTCAGCTTTACACAATTTTTACAACCACTCCAATTGTTTAAACGTAAAGAAGAACCGTCAGCGCCTTATGAAGCGGCTATGCACACACTGGCTGATTTACCCAAAGTAAACCAGGATTTTTCTCCAAAAGCTGCATGGAAGCAAATGTGGTGGCTGGGTTTGTTTGAAGCAAAAAAAATGGTGAAGAGTTTATTCTTCATCATCATGTGTCTGCTGGGTGTGGGTATGATGCTGCTCATTGTAAATTTTCTCGATGTCATTTATTCTTCCAGTACGTATATGGTTACCTATAAAGTGGTGGAAGATGTAGCTGGCTCTATCACTTTGTTCGCTGTTATATTTATTATTTTTTACAGTGGTACCACTATCTGGCGGGAGCGGGAAACAAAAATGGATGAATTGGTAGGAGTTACTCCTGTGAGTAATGCATCCTTATTCTTTTCAAAATTCATCGGCCTCACGTTGGCTTCAGTTGTATTGTCGTTGGTGGCAATGGTAACGGGTATTATCATTCAGCTTTATAACGGATTTTATCAGATTGATGTGTGGCAATATATTGTTTCCATTTTGAGAAGTGCAGGCGTAGGCGTGGTGTTTATAGCACTGTGTCTTTGCGTACAGGTGTACACTCCTAATAAGTTTTTAGGATTCTTCTTTGCATTATTACCAATTATCATATTGCCCATCGTTTTAGGATTACTGGAATGGAGTAATGACTTTTTTGATTTTAACAGCACCGGAAGTTCCATGCCTTATTCCGATATGAATGGCTATGGCAGCACATTTATCCAGTGGCCTTTCTATCGTATTTATTGGTTCAGCATCAGTGCTGTTCTTATTTTATTTGCATTACTGCTTTATGCACGTGGAAAAGAAAAACCATTGAAGGCAAGATGGCAACTGTCAACTTATTTCTATAATAACCGTTACAGGCTGGGAATACTCTCTGCTATTTTAATTGCTTTAACCAGCGGCACATTTATTTATTACCAAACAAGAATACTGCAGGTGTACCGCAAGCCCAAAGAAGGAGAACGCTTAACGGCTGAAATGGAAAAGAAGTACAGCAAGTACAAACAACTGCAACAGCCACGCATCATTGCTGTAACTGCTGAAGTGGATATTTATCCATCAACCAAAGAAATGCGGATGGCAGCCACCTACATTGTGCAAAACAAAACCAATCAGCCCATTGATACCTTATACATCAATTATAACGGTGGCAGGAAGCCTTCTTACACCTACAGTAAATTACAGCCGGCAGTTGACTTTACAGTAATCAGTGATGATAAAGATTATGGTATTCAATTAGTCAAACTGAAACAGCCTTTACAGCCCGGCGATAGTATTGCTTTTGTATTTGATATGAAGTACAAACCAAGAGGTTTGTTTGATAAAATCAATTCACCTGTAGTAGGCAACGGTACATTTGTCAACAATCAATACATGCCTTCCTTTGGGTATGATGAAAGAGGAGAGCTTTCTGAAAACACAGCCAGGGCTGAGTATAACCTGCCACCCAAAGCACGTATGGCCAAAGTAGATGACAGCCTCGCACGCATGAACAATTATATTTCAAAGGATGCCGATTGGATTCGGTTTGAGTGTACCGTAAGTACTGATGAAGGACAAATTGCTATTGCACCGGGCTATCTGCAAAAAGAGTGGAAACAAAGTGGGCGTCATTACTATCAATACAAAATGGATAGCCCCATTCTCAATTTTTATTCTGTGCTCAGTGCGGCTTATGAAGTAAAACGTGATAAATGGAACAATGTTAATATTGAAATCTATTATCAGAAAGGTCATGAGTATAATCTTGACAGGATGATTAATGCCATTAAAAAATCACTGGATTATTATACGGTGAATTTTGGGCCTTACCAGCACCGGCAGGTTCGCATCATAGAGTTTCCACGCTACAGCAGCTTTGCTCAATCTTTTCCGAACACGATTCCCTACTCAGAGTCTATTGGCTTTATTACTAAAGTGGAAGAAGGGCCAGATAAAATTGATGTGCCGTTTTATGTAACAGCGCATGAAGTGGCGCATCAATGGTGGGCGCACCAGGTGATAGGAGGTAATGTGCAGGGCAGTGTGCTTATGAGCGAAACCATGAGCCAGTACAGTGCATTAATGGTGATGGAAAAGGAGTATGGCAAAGAGGCTATGCGTAAGTTTTTAAAGGAAGAAATGGATAAATACCTACTGGGCAGAACAATGGAAGGTAAAGGTGAATTGCCGTTGATGCTCACAGAGAATCAGCAATACATACATTACAATAAGGGAAGCATTATTATGTATGCACTTAAAGATTTTATTGGCGAGGATACCTTAAATGCTGCTATTCGTGCTTACCTCAACAAAACAAAATTCAGCGGGCCCATCTATACCAATTCTGTTGAGTTTGTAGATTACATTCGCCGTGCAGTGCCAGACAGTCTCAGCTATCTTGTGGGTGATATGTTTGAAAGAATTACAATCTATGAGAATTATGTAAAAAGCCTCAGCTATAAGCAATTGCCTGATAAATCTTATCAGGTAACACTCACCGTGGGCAGTGCCAAGTTTTATTCTGACAGCGTAGGTAAACAAAAAGCCGCTACAGTGAATGATTACATGGATGTGGGTGTGTTTACATCTGCAACTGTAAAAGGTAAAGAAACCGAAAAGCAATTATTGTTACAGCGCATTAAAATGGATAAGCCTGAACAGACATTTGAATTTATTGTGAACGAGAAACCTGTAAGTGCCGGTATTGACCCTTATTTAAAACTGGTTGACCGCACACCTAAGAACAATAAGTACAAGTTTGGCGAAACACCTGCTAAACCGAACTTAAAAGAAGGCAGTGTGGGTGGTTTTTTTCAGGTAGAAGCGAATTAAAGAAAGTTTGAACGATAGCTCTTTATGAATATCGGGGTTCAGTAATGAACCCCGATATTTTTTTCAAACTTAAAAATGAAAAAGCTTTTATCGTTTAGCTGTTTAACATATTTTTTTAAAGGGGAACGACAGTGAAACGTCATTCTTCTCTGTGCCCTTATTTAACTCTGTGTGATATTACCTTTTCGCTACCCATTCCTCATTTTATAAATCACCATAAACGCAATCACAATTAAAACGAGAATGATAAATGTAGTGGTAATTAATAAACTCTGATTGGGTAGTTCCCTGCGTTTACGTTTCCTGCGTTTCTTCAACTGCTCGGTAAGACCTGCATTCAGTTGAGCCGTTACAGTATTCAGTTCATTTTTATTTTTCACTAAAGTCAAACCTTCTTCTGCATCCATCAGCAGTTCATGTTCCGCCAAACGCATTTCTATTTCATGCCGTTCTTGAGCAGAAAGATTTCCGCTTAAGTAATCCAGCAATTGCTGCTCACTTACTTCGCCCTGTTCTTTTAATATGTTCAGCAATTGTTCGTTCATTGTTGCATGCGTTTCATTAAAATCAGTTTCAAGTTACGCTTTCCGTTTTGAATATGACTTTTTACCTGCATCAGGGTATAACCCGTGCTTTCGGTAATTTCCAGATAACTTTTCTTTTGAATGTAAAACAGTTCAATGCATTTTTTCTGCTCTTCATTTAATTGCGGTATGGCCTGTGTTAATTCATTCAGCAGATTTTCTTTCTGCAGCAGTTCTTCTTTATTTGCTTCTTCGGCCGGTGTGTAGTAATGTCGTTCATTGAGCTCTGCCGGCAGTTTACCTTTATCCCTAAGTTTCATCAAACAATGATTCTTGGCCACCATGTAAATCCAGCTCTTGAAATAATCCACTTTATATTTCCCGAGTTCGTTAATGGCTTTTTCAAATACCTGCTGCACCGCATCTTTTGCTTCTTCCTCATTCTTTAGATATTTCATACACACACCATAGAGCAGTAAGGTATAACGCTGGAGTAAGATGCCCAGCCAGCGGTTATTGCTGTCTTTATAAAAAT
>CAYPBV010000080.1:0-16138 GCA_964409025.1 uncultured Chitinophagaceae bacterium
GCCCTAAAACTGATGCGCATAAAGTTGGCCGATTACCTTCCGTTAATTACTTTATTTTTTAATCTGTTAATCCTTTTTACTTGAACGAACCTTTACATACAACGATGGACATGTTGCTGGTAAAATACCTGTTGCAGGAGGCTACCCCTTCTGAAAATGCGCAGGTAGAAACCTGGCTTGCCCAAAGTGACGCAAACAGAAAAGAACTGGAGCAGCTCACTTACTTATGGAAGGAAAGTGAAAAAGCAGCAGCGGTAAACACGATTGATGAACAGGAAGCATGGCAGCGATTTATAGCGTTAAGAAATAAAAAGAAAACGGCGCATGTAATTTCCATTGCCAATGCCAAACGCTGGCTGCAAATAGCAGCGGCTATACTTGTATTGTTTGCAGGCGGATGGTGGGCAAGCATATACTTTAATACCAATGCCAACAGGATGGAGCTTGTACAAACCCAGGAAGCTGTAACAGCAGATACCTTGCCGGATGGCAGTATTGTTACGCTTAACAAACACTCCAGCATTGAATACAAAGAGAAATTTACAAGAGGCAATACCCGTGCAGTAAAGTTGCAGGGCGAAGCCTTTTTTAACGTAACTGCCAATAAAGAAAAGCCATTTGTAATTACCGTAAATGATGTAGAAGTAAAAGTGGTGGGCACATCGTTTAACATTAAAACCATGAACGGGCAAACGGAAGTGATTGTAAAAACCGGAATTGTTGAAGTAACCCGTAAGGGCAAAACCATTCGTCTTTTGCCCAATGAAAAAACCGTTACCCCTGCAGGCGATACAGCACTGTTCAAAACACAGGTAAGCGATAAGCTGTATAATTATTACCAATCAAAAGAGTTTGTGTGCGACAATACACCACTGTGGCGATTGGTGCAGGTGCTCAACGAAGCCTATCAAAGCAATGTTGTTATTGGCCGTGAAGAGCTACGCAACCTGCGGCTGAATACAACATTCAGCAATGAATCACTGGACAATGTGCTTGATATCATCGCCAAAACATTTCAATTACATGTGGTGAAAACTGAAAACCAAATCATCTTACAATAACAGAACAACGGAATGAATGCATTTTACAGGAAAGGAGTGATTCTGTATTTTTTACTCTGCGTTGGCATTTGCTCAACGGCTCAAACCATTCTCAATAAAAACATTACCATACAGGTCAACGGGCAACGATTGGATAATGTATTGGAAATTATCAGCAACAGCGGCAATTTTTATTTTTCTTACAACAGCAGCATTTTAAAGCGGGATAGCTTGATTACGATGAATTTTTCAAACAAACCTGTGCGTGACGTGCTGAACTATCTGTTTAATAACAGGTATGATTACATTGAAAGCGGTAACTACCTCATTATTCGCCGCAAGGCAATAACGGTAGCCGCTACGTTGAAACAAACAGCAACTGAAGACCGGAATTATTATCTGACGGGTTATATCATTGATGAATTTACAGGCGAACGCATTCACAATGCCAGTATCTACGAACCCAAACAATTATCATCAGACCTTACCGATGTGCAGGGAAATTTTTTACTGCGGTTGAAAAGCAAATACAACAAAGCAACAATTACAGTGAGTAAGGAGGATTACAAAGACACAACCATTACTGTACAGCCAAAATTAAATCAGCAGTTAATCATCAGTCTGCAGCCGAAGTATAACTATAACACTATGATTACTATATCGCCGGAAGATTATTTTTTACCGGATACAATTGAAGTAAAACTTCCAACAGGCGAAACCGTTACGTATACAAAGGAAGATACCATTAAAGTACAGAAATCGTGGATTGGAAAGTTTTTGCTTTCATCCAAACAACGTGTGCAGAGCATTAACCTGGGAAAATTTTTCACTACAAGGGCCTTTCAGATTTCATTGATTCCGGGTTTAAGTACACAAGGCAAACTCAGTCCGCAAATCACAACTGCTTTTTCTTTTAATATATTGGGTGGATACACGGGAGGAGTAAGTACGATGGAGCTTGCGGGATTATTCAACATCACTAAAAACAATGTAAAATATTTACAGGCGGCAGGATTATTAAACTTAGTAGGAGGAGATGTAAGAGGCATTCAACTGGCAGGTATTCATAATCATGTGTTAGACACTGTGCATGCGTTGCAGGCAGCAGGGGTGAGTAACTATGTAAAAGGAAAATTTTCAGGGGTACAAATTGGTGGCGTGTATAATCATGCGGTTGATACATTCAAAGGGGTGCAGGCAGCAGGCGTGGCCAATTATACAAAACAGTTCATGAGTGGTGTACAGATTGGTGGTGTTGGAAATTTTGCCAATAAAAAAATGAGCGGTGTGCAAATAGCTGGTGTGTTTAACTATGCCAAACATGTAAAAGGTGTACAAATTGGTTTAATTAATGTGTCTGATAGTTCCGATGGGTACAGCATCGGGTTGCTCAATCTTGTAAGAAAAAACGGATATCACAAACTCAGCTTCAGTACCAATGAAGTAACAAACATAAATGTTGCATTACGTACAGGCAGCAGAAAAATGTATTCAGCTATTCACGCAGGAGTGAATGTGGCGCCGGATGAACGCTTGTATTCCTTCGGGTTTGGGCTGGGAAAAGATTTTTCTTTGAGTAAACATCTTTTCTTAAATGCAGAACTTTCCAATCATACACTTTATGCAGGTACCTGGGATTATATCAATCTGCAAAACAAAGTGTCACTCAACCTGCAATGGCAACCGGTAAAAGGATTTTCAATCTATGCAGGTCCGTCATTTTCCATTTTCATCAGCGACCAGCAGACAGCAGTTGCCGGTTATAAATTTCCCGCTTACAGTGATGTACTCCGCACTTATGATTTTTCCAATCGTGTAAAAGGATGGATTGGATTTACAGCAGGTGTAAATTTCTTTTAGATTTCTTTAACAGCATTTCTATAAAAAAAAGTTTCACCGCATAAGGGTAAGTGTTTATTGAGTTGTTATTCAATAAAACCTTATCATGACAAAATATCAGAGAAGATATTTCCTTATCATCCTTTTCATTTTTTCTGCTTCGGCAACATTTGCACAGTTTACACAAACCATACGTGGCACCGTTACAGAATCTGTTTTGCAAACACCGGTAGCAGGTGCTACTGTAACATTATTAGGTGGCAGTACTGTAATTACTGACAGTCTGGGTCAGTTTCGTTTTACCAATGTGCCTGTGGGTAATCACAGCATTCGTATTACACATGTAAATTTTAAAGAAGCAGTAGCAGCTAATTTAATGGTCAATGCAGGTAAAGAGTTAATCATCACCATACCTGTAGAATCATTTGTAAAAGAGCAAACAGAAATTGTAATTAAAGGCGATAAACGTAAAAACAAACCCATCAACGAACTAAGTGTTGTAAGCGCCCGTGCCTTTACCGTGGAGGAAACACAACGTTATGCGGCAGCAGTGAATGACCCTTTGCGTATGGCTACCAATTTTGCAGGTGTTGTTTCGGCTGATGATGGCAACAACAATATTGTGATTCGTGGTAACTCACCATCGGGTTTGTTGTGGCGGATGGAAGGTGTGGATATTCCCAACCCCAATCATTTCAGCAATGCAGGTGGCAGCGGTGGTGGTATTTCCATTCTCAGTTCGCAATTGCTGGCCAACTCTGATTTTCTTACCGGCGCTTTTGCTGCAGAGTATGGTAATGCATTAAGCGGTGTGTTTGATTTAAAGTTGCGCAAAGGAAACAATGAGAAAAATGAATTTGCATTGCAGGCCGGTGTGCTGGGTTTGAATGTTTCAGCCGAAGGTCCCTTCAGCAAAAAATACAAAGGTTCTTATCTCATCAATTACCGTTACTCTACACTTAATATCTTGAATGAACTTGGTGTGATACCCAATGGTTCGCCCACCAACTTTCAGGACCTGTCTTATAATATCTATCTGCCCACAAAAAAAGCAGGCACCTTTACACTGTTTGGCTTTAGTGGATGGAATGCGCAGGCGAATAAATTTTTAGAGGACACAACCAAGTGGGTAAATGAAAGTGACCGTTTTCGTTTTACCTATTCCGGTAACACACATGTAAATGCACTTACACATACCATTCGCATTGGGGCGGGTACTACGTTAAAATCGGCATTGAGTTACTCCAGAACCACATCCGGTTACGAAGCAGATTATGCCAGAACAAAAACCATCACGGAGCTGTGGTACAAAGAACAGTTCAGCACGGGTAAATGGGTGGCAAACACAATGATGAATCATAAATTCAGTGCTAAGAGTAATTTACGTGCAGGTGTTATTGTAAATCGTATTGAATACAATTTCTTTCAGCGCTCTAAGGAAGAACGTGAGGAACCCTTGCAGGTACGCATCAATAACAGCGGTAACACGTATACCGTACAGGCTTATGCACAGTGGCAATACAAACCCACCAATCAACTTACCATCAATGGCGGATTGCATTATTTACAACTGCTGCTCAACAATAAAAAAGCAGTTGAACCAAGAGCATCTGTAAAATGGGACATCACCAATAAACAATCACTTTCATTTGGCTATGGCCTGCACAGTAAGCTACAGGGATTGGGTGTGTATTTTGCTGAAGTAAAAAATGCAAACGGTATTGTAACACAGCCCAACAGAAATTTAGGATTTACACAATCACAGCATTTTGTACTGTCGCATCAATACCTGCTTGGTAAAAATTTAAAGCTGCGTACAGAAGTTTATTACCAGAAACTGAGCAATGTACCTGTGGCAGGAAGTGATACCAGCAGTTTTTCCACGCTCAACATCATTGATGGATTTATAACCGATGCATTGGTGAACAAAGGCAAAGGACGCAACTATGGTTTGGAAATTTCACTGGAAAAATATTTGAGCAACAATTTTTACTACATGCTCAGCAATTCCTTTTATCAATCAAAGTACATAGCATTTGACGGTATTGAACGCAATACCAGATTCAACGGTGGTTATGTGGGCAATTTTGTAGCAGGTAAAGAATTTCCATCAGCCAATCAACGCAGAACATTTGGTGTGAACATCAAATTTGTGTACCAGGGTGGCTTTAGAGAAACACCCATTGATTTGGAAAAATCAAAACAGGCAGACGCAGCACGTTATATTGAACAACAGGCGTACACCGTTCAGCTTCCGGCATACTATCGCTCTGATATACGAGTGAGCATGAAGTGGAACCGTAAAAAACTTACAAGCACACTTTCGCTTGATTTGCAAAACGCCACCAATCGTATCAATGTTTTCGGAAGATTTTACGACCCCTTGAAACAGGAGATTATTACCATCAATCAAAACGGTATTCTTCCCGTATTAAATTATAAAATAGAATTCTAAGTTGACCGTACACCTGAAAGGTGTCTGCTCAACATCAATCATCAAACAACTTTTATCATCAAAAAAGCAGTTATGAACACAATTAAATTTTCAGCAGCAGTAGTTTTTATCAGTGCATTCTTATTCAGTTCCTGCAAAAAAGAAGTCATTCGTGGTAAGGGCGACATTGTATCGCAGGAGCGTGCCGTGAGTAATTTTTCAAGAATAAAAATAAAAGGAATCACTGATGTTACAGTGGTACAGGGCAGCAGCTTTCGTGTAACAGTGAGCGATTATGAAAACCTGGTGAATGAAATTGAAACAAGTCTGAGCGGTGAGGAATTGACCATTGGTTACAAACGGGACGTGTGGGTAACAAAAGGGAATTCAAAAGCTACCATTACCATGCCTTCATTAAAAGGTGTTCGTGTAGATGGCAGCGGCGATTTTATTATTGACGGTCCGTTTACTGGTACGCCTTTTTTCAGTTTACAAATTAATGGCTCTGGTAATGTGAATATCAATAATGCTGTAGTGGATGAAGCCGACATCCACATCAGCGGAAGCGGTGATGTAAAAAACTTTGGACTACAGTGCAAAAAAGCAACGGTAAAAATCAGCGGCAGCGGCAATGCGGAGCTTACAGTAAGTGAATTTCTTGATGTGCGTATTGATGGCAGCGGTGATGTGTATTACAAAGGCAATGCATCAGTAAACACAAGAATTAATGGGAGCGGTAAAGTAGTAAAACGATAACTCTGTTTAATTAGTAGTGATTGTAACGGGGCTGCTTTTTAGCAGCCCTTCTTTTTTATTTTATCCTTTTACCCTGTGTAGTAAACGATATTCCCTGTCCGCCTGCGGTAGAAATCATTACCGCTTCAAACAAAGGTTCAGGTGCTGTGGGTTTTATTTTCCAGTCAAAAACAAAATTAGCACCACTGCCGCCGGCATTATCTTTTTGTTCAATTACAATTTCAGCGGTTTCCATAGGAGCTATAAAGATGGGTTGTGTAATATAGTTGCGAACAGAAGCGCCGCTTGTATTGAAATAAGCTGCTTTAAAAATGTATAAGGTATCTGTAGTGCTTGTATTTCTCATACTGATGGTGGCCGTTAAATCTGTAATTTTTTCTTCTGTTAAAGTATAGATATGTGAGTACACGGAAAGATAAGTGCTGCTCATAGTAACAGAGTCAGTATTGCTTACAGCTGCTAAACGGTTACTCCAGTCAATAACATATCGTGAACTTTTTGTTTTATTTTCTTTGCAGGCAAGAAAAACGAAAGCGATAAAAAGTAAACTGAAAAATTTCATAAAACAGACATTCTTTTTCCGAATATAACAAAATCCTGCACAAAGGAAAAGTGGTATTTTAGCTTTATGCACAGCATATGGCATAAGTACAAACAAATAATCCTCTATGCAGCAGCAATGGTGTTGTTGTTGCTGCTGTTGCAGGTATTGCAATACAAATTGGTATTGCTGCGCTATTCGTATGAGTTTTATATTCTTTGTATAGCAATTGTATTTACAGGTTTGGGCATCTGGCTGGCATTGAAATTGATGAAACCGAAAATTGAAACCAAAACACTGGTAGTGGAAAAAGAAGTGATTGTAGAAAAAGAAGTTTTAGTAAAAGAATTTTCAGCCGAACAAATGCAGCAAATTGAAAAACAGCAGCAAGCACTGGGATTAAGCAACCGGGAGCTGGAAGTACTTCAGCTCATGGCACAGGGATTGAGCAACCGGGAAATAGCCGACCGTTTATTTCTTTCTGTACCCACCATTAAAACACATACCTCCAATTTGTTTTTTAAACTGGATGTAAAACGCCGCACACAGGCCATTGAAAAGTCAAGACAGTTGAAACTAATTGAGTAAACCTTTCTAAATTATTGTGCTCACCACCTGGGGCACCAAAGAAAACCTGAGAAAGAATTCAATCGTTCAGCATTCAACTATTTGTTTTACCCTTAGTCTCTTCCGCTGTATTCCTTACACCTTACACCCTTCGCCTTACCTCCCTTCACCCTAAACACTCCTTCTTTCGTATGATGTTGCGCCGGTAAATGGTATTTCATACTTTGGTATGAGCCCATTGCTATTTTGCTGCCGCATCTTTACATCCTAAAACAAAAATATGAAAAAGAATATTTTGGTTTTTGGTTTCATTTCAGGCCTTGTTGCTTCAACTGTCATGGCTATCAGTATGATTTATATGTCCAAACACCCCGAGATGGAAGCCGGCACCGGTTCCATGGTGGTGGGTTACCTGAGCATGCTTATCGCTTTCTCTCTCATTTTTGTGGCAGTAAAAAACTTTCGTGACAAACAAAATGCAGGTGTTATCAGTTTTGGTAAAGCCTTTTTAATTGGCTTATTTATTTCATTGATTGCTTCCACCATGTATGTGATTACATGGGCTTTTGTACATCATTTTTTTATGCCGGATTTTATGGAGAAATACGCTGCCGCCATGATTGAAAGTGCCAAATTAAAAGCAACTCCTGCCGAACTGCAAAAAACCATTGAGCAGATGAACTCCTACAAAGAAATGTACAAGAACCCGTTCTTCTTTGCGATGTTTAGTTACTTGGAAATTTTACCGGTGGGGTTGATTGTTTCACTAATCACTGCCTTTGTGCTCAAAAGAAAGTAGTCAGTCGTAGTACAAAAAGTAAAAGCCGTTGTAATTGCAGCGGCTTTTACTTTTTATCCCCTTTATACTGCATTGCTCACATGTTTGCATAAACATAGCATCTGCCTTGTCCGTTTTTGACATCAGCCTGTCTTTTTCTTCACTCCATTATGTTTCAGCTTTGTAGTGTCAATCAAAAGAAATTATAATCATTAAAAAAACGAACATGAAAAAGAGCATTTCCCTTTTCAAAACAAGCAGTATCATCTTGAGTGTATTATTAGTAGTACTCTTTACTGCATGCAAAAAAGAAAAATTTACGGCCGGTACTACCAGCGAATTTTCACTGAAATCCAACATTTACGGAGCAAACTATGATATTAAAGTGGGCTTGCCTGATAATTACAGCACAGCAGGACAAAAGTATGCCACCATCTATGTTTTAGACGGCAAAGATATTTTTGGGACTGTAGGCAATCAATGTAAACAGATTTCTGAAAGTTATGGCAAACAAAATGTATTGGTGGTAAACATTAGCTATGGCAGAGACCGCAGCATTGATTATACGCCTACCAAAGTAAGTTCCATTACTGGTGGTGCCCCCGAGTTTATGAGTTTTATTGAAACACAATTAATTCCCGCCATTCAGGAAAGATTTCATGCTGATACCAGTAGAAGCAGTCGCACCATACTGGGCCATTCGTATGGAGGTTTATTTGGCGCCTATGCATTTACAAATCATAATCATGTGTTTGGCAATTACATCATGTTAAGCCCTTCACTCTGGTTTGATAATATGATTATGCTTCAATATGAAAAAAATAACAGGGATGTAAATAAACTCAATCAGCAACTGGTGTTTATGGGTATTGGTGAAAATGAAGAGAAAGACCGCATGCTGGCACCATTTGAAACATTTACAAAAACACTGTTTGAAAACTATCCCGGTATTAAGTTAATCTACAATGTAGAAAGTAAAGAAGGACATATGGGTTCCAGAAGCCCCAACATTGCAAAAGGCCTGATCTATTATTTTAAAAACAGATACTAAGAGAGCTGTCAACCCCTTCCATTAACCACTAATAGTTCAATCATGAAACAGGATTCAAAAATTGTAGCGTATCATTTAACTGCAAGTGAATTTAACTGGGAAGTTCAACCCGGAAAAAACATAACTGCATGGGGCTTTAACAACCAGGTACCCGGACCGGTACTAAGAGCCAAAAAAGGAGATACATTGGTTGTTACGGTTGAAAACAAACTTCCCGAACCAACCATTGTTCACTGGCATGGCATCCGGCTTCCGGCCATAATGGATGGCACTGAAGAAGTACAGCAACTGATCATGCCCGGTGAAAGTTTTGAATACCGCTTTACTGTACCGGATGCAGGAACCTTCTGGTATCATTCGCATCAAAATGAAACGGTGCAGATGGAAAAAGGAATGTATGGAGGAATTGTTGTGGAAGATGATGCAAATCCTGTGATGGACAATGAAAGAGTGTTGATTGTTGATGATATGAAGCTTGACAGCAACAACGAATTCAAGCAACTCGGAACTGTGGGCAGGTGGATTGAACGGCATGATGGAAGAGAAGGAAGTACCAACCTCATCAACGGAAAAGAAAATAGTACAATCAATATGCATGCCGGCCAAATGGAAAGATGGCGGATTGTAAACGCTGCCAGTGCACGCTACTTTACATTAAGTCTGGATGGCAAACCATTTAAAGTAATAGCAGCAGATGGTGGTTTGTTAGAACAGGCAAGAACAGAAACAGCATTGTTGTTGACACCCGGTGAGCGTTTTGATATTGTAGTGGGACCATTTGAAGAAGGTGAAGTGTTTTCAATAAGCTCACTGCCTTATAACAGGGTAACGATGTTGAAAGCAAAGCATCAGCATTATGCAACAGTTGAAGTGGGAGCAGCAAAACCTTCTGTGGCTTCATTACCTGAAACACTTTCTGTAATCAAATCATTAGCGCCACAAAATGCCATACCGAATAGAAAAATAAGATTGTCAGTTGATCCCAGTCTGAAACACATCATTGATTTTAAAGTGAATAAAAAAATGCATGGTATGGATGCGCCGGTAATGGTAGGCGATTTACAGGTTTGGGAAATCAGCAATACCAGTTTAATGGATCATCCCTATCATTTGCATGGATTCTTCTTCCAGGTACTGGAAGAAAATGGAAAAGCGCCGGCGTACAAAGCATGGAAAGATACTTATAACCTTAAGCCAAGAACGACAATTAAAATTGCATGGATGCCGGATAACCGTCCGGGTATATGGATGCATCACTGTCATATTATTGAACATCATGCAGCAGGTATGATGGCGCATTTTGAAGTAATCGATCCAGAGAAACCTGCAGCAGAAAGAAAAGAAAAAATGCCGGGCTGCCATTCATAAACAAGGAGCACTTTTTTTATAAAACAAACAGGATTCAAAGTTTATTCATTCTCAATCAAATCAACATGAAACTCGTATTACTCGCAGGTGTATTGCTGCTCAACTATTGTTTTGAAAACATACAGTTGTATTATTCAAAAAGCAAACAGCATTACCAGGTAGTGGCCACTTCAAATTTCATGAGCCGCAAAGCAATTGTTTTGGTTGATGTGGATCTGAAGAAACTTTTTGTAGAAAGCAGCTCAGTTAAAAAACAAAGTAATGAAATCAAAAAGACCAGCACTGCTCAATCCTGTTATCAAATTAGTGATGATGGCTGGATGATGTTTACAGCATTGTTATAAAAATTGATGGAACACAAACTGACTTCCGTCTTTGATTATTAATCTTTAATGTGCATACACCTGCAAAAAACCTGAACGCATAAAAATTAAAATTATGACTGCAGCAATTATCGGTATCTCATCCGCATTACTTATCATACTGGTGTTTACTATATTCAAGAATTTCAACAAAAAGATGCTGTATGCCCATATACTCACCGGTATCGGGTTTCTTTATGTGGGATTTGTATGGAAAGATGCTGAGAGTATAATCATCAATGCCATCCAGGCAATCTGTTTTCTTATCATCGCCTATTACAGTATGCACAGAGGCATTTATTTGCTGGCTGCCGGATATTTTCTGCATGGCACCTGGGATATTGTGTATCCATTTTTCAGGAATCCGGAGTTAATACCGCCCCACTATGATCTGTTTTGCTCCACACTGGATGTTGTGCTGGGTATTTACATACTACTGTTTAAAAACCAGTTTACTGCTAAACGAGTAATTTCATAAATTCGATTCATGTCAGCACCAATGTTACTGGTAAAGAATATGGTTTGTCAACGTTGCATCCTTGCCGTAGAAGCGATTTTACAAAGTGAAGCCATTCCTTTTCAAAAAGTATCTTTGGGCGAAATTCATTTACACGAAAAAATCTCAAAGCAACAAAAAGAAACCCTCTCTAAAAAATTAACGGCTGTTGGATTTGAATTAATCTATAACCACAGTGCAGCGCTTATTGAAAAAATTAAAACACTGGTGATGAAAAGAGCCAGAAATGAAGTGGATGAAAAGGAACGCAGAAAAAACCTTTCGCACTATCTCTCTGGTAAACTCAATCACGAATACACTTACCTCAGCAGTTTATTTTCATCAGTAGAAGGAAGAACCATCGAAAATTATTTTATTGAGCAGCGTATTGAAAAAGCAAAGGAACTGCTCGTGTACGGGCAACTCACCTTATCTCAAATAGCTTTTGATCTTGACTACAGCAGTACTGCCCATCTTTCCACACAGTTTAAAAAAGTAACCGGCTTAACGCCCACTTATTTTAAAGAGATCGGTATTGCAAAACGCAAATCACTGGATAACATTTAACCCCAAAATTATATAACGCTTCCCCAAAGCGATGTAACGCCACACCCTCTATGTGTAAGTAGCTTTGTATTATCAAAAAAACAATTAAAATAATCAAATTATGAAATCAATTACAATGAGCCAAAGCGCTCAAAATGCAGCAAACGTAAAATGTGATAACCCCGCTTGTACCTGTGATAATTGTAACTGTGGTTCTGCATGTACTTGTGCAAATTGTAAGTAACTGCAGCTGGTTATGGCAATCAAAAGTCGCTTCCTACGGGGAGCGACTTTTTTATTTGTCTGTTTTTGACAGGTTGTTGTCTTGTACACCCACCCTCCTTATACCTACCTTTATTGTAATCAATTATTAAAAGAACAGTATGCAAAAAGTAGCATTCATTATACCTCCCACCGTCGAATTACTGGATCTCTCCGGTCCCGCCCAGGTGTTTACAGAAGCAAAAGTGCATGGCATGGAGCTGGATATGGAGTTTTACCAGTACAGCGATGAACCGGTGAGTACTGCCGGTTTGGGTTTTGGAAAATTAGAAAATTATACAAGCGCCAAACTGAAAGCAGGTGATTTCATCATTGTACCCGGTATGGATAATGACTATGTAAACAGCATTCCATTCAGAGCCGAACGGGAGTTTTTTAAATGGCTCAAAGAAAGTTCAGACAAAGGAATTATTGTTTGTTCTGTATGCAGCGGTGCGTTTGCATTAGGACATGCAGGCTTATTAAAAGATACGGAGTGTACCACGCACTGGCGCAGAGTAAAAGCATTGCAGCAACAGTTTCCGCAGGCAAAAGTGATTGCCGATATTTTATTCGTCAAGAGTAATAATGTGTACACCAGTGCAGGCATCAGCGCCGGTATTGATTTAGCATTAGCCATTCTCGAAGATTTAAAAGGACCACTGTTTACACATAAAGTAGCAAGGGGCTTGGTTGTTTATCACAGACGGAGTGGCTCCCATAAACAGGAAAGTATTTACCTGGATTACAGAAACCATATTAACCCGCAGGTGCATGAAGTGCAGGATTACCTCATTGATAATCTTTCCAAAGACAACGATATTGAATCATTGGCTTCTATGGTGGGCATGAGTGCACGCAACCTCAGCAGGGTGTTTAAAGAAAAAACAGGCACTACTGTATTGGAATATCTTACTCTGTTACGTAAAGAGTTTGCCAGCACCATGATGAATAACCCGGAATATACCATTGAATACATCGCTTCGAAATGCGGATTTAAAACAGCCCGGCAGTTGCAACGGATTTTGAAAAAGAAATAATACCAGGGTTTGATAGTTGATACTGTTCTGTTTTGGAAAATAAAAAACCAAAACATAGAAATCCTTTGTCGTATGAAAACCGGCAAACATTAAAAAATATTTTTAAACTATTCAATTCAAAAAAATGAAAGCAGCAGTTTATACAAAGTATGGTTCTCCTGAAGTTGTACAACTCATGGAAGTTGAACAACCAACACCAAAGGAAAATGAAATTCTTATACGCATCCGGGCAACCGCCGTTAACTCCGGTGATGTGCGTATGCGAAAAGCCGACCCATTTGCCGTACGATTCATCTTTGGATTATTGAAACCCAGGAAAACAATATTGGGCACGGTATATTCAGGTGTCATTGAACAGATTGGCAAACAGGTTACACAATTCAAAGTGGGAGATGTTGTTTTTGGACATACGGATATGAATTTCGGCGCACATGCTCAATACATTGCTGTTCCTGAAAACAGTTCCGTTGCATTAAAACCGCTTTCTGTTGCTCATACGCAAGCCGCCGTTATTCCATTTGGAGGTGTCACTGCCTTGCACTTTCTTAAAAAAGCCGGAATTAAACCCAATCAAAAAGTATTGGTAGTAGGCGCTTCCGGTGCCGTGGGTAGTGCTGCTGTGCAATTGGCAAAAGCATCAGGTGCAATTGTAACCGGCGTGTGCAGTACCGCCAATATGGATTTGGTAACATCTATAGGAGCGGATAAAGTCATTGATTATACAAAAGAAGATTTTACCCAAAACGGAGAAGTGTATGATGTAATTATGGATACGGTGAATACGATTTCTGTTTCCCGCTCTTTGAAGTCGCTCTCCAAAAATGGCATTATGATTTTAAGTGCCGCAGGAATGACCGAAATGATGCAGGGCAAATGGATATCAGCTACCAGTAACCGGCAAGTGTTGATGGGCGTTATAGCACACTCGAAAGCGGATATAGTGTTTCTGAAACAACTGATAGATGCAGGAAAATACAAAGCAGTTATTGACAAAACCTATTCACTCAGTCAAATTGCTGACGCACACGCTTACGTGGAGCAGGGACATAAGAAAGGAAATGTGGCGGTTGAGGTGTAAGTAGTTGATAACAGCTGTAAACGCCACGTTCAGATGATGGCTTGAATTGCTTTAAGAAAGTCATCTTTCCTTCTTGTAGATACTTCAATCTGTGAGTTATCAGCCAGTGTAACGAAACCGCCTTTTCCTTTGTTATAAGCTTTTATATAATTAAGATTGATTAGATGTGAATTATGTATCCTGAAAAATTTATAGTCAGTGAGCATTTCTTCAAAATCCTTAAGCGTTTTAGCAACAACTAATTTCTTTTTATCTTTTAAATAAATGGTGGTATAGTTTATCTCACTCTCACAACGGACGATATCATCTGTTTCAAGAAACACAAATCCTGTGGTAACAGGCACACATATTTTTCTGGAACCACTCTGCATATTTTTGAGATTGTGAAATAGAATATCCAGCTTGGCAACCGTTTCATTTTTTAAAGTCTTGTCTTTAAACTTTTCAATGGCAAGCGCCAGATCGTCTTTATCAACAGGCTTGAGTAAGAAATCCAAAGCGCTGAATTTAAATGCTTGCACAGCAAATTTTTCATAGGCCGTAGTGAAAATAACATCAAACAAACTTCTGTTAACAGATTTTAATAAGTCAAACCCTGTTTTATCATGTATTTGCACATCTAAAAATACCAATTGAGGTTTTAATGCCTCAATTGCTGTTATTCCCTCTTCAACTGTTGAAAAGTTACCCATCAGTTGAATATCCTTTGCGTGGTTTGTTATAAGCAAATCGCTCAGGCGGTGAATACAATGCTGTTCATCATCAATCAATATTGCTGAAATCATGTTTCTTAATTAATAGGTTTCAAGCGGTAATCTTATTTCAACCCGTGTACCATGCACAAGATCAGTTAACTGTACTCCGGCTGACGTATTTTTTAATTTGTTAAGAATGTTAATACGGGCATTGGTTATTTTCATGCCCAGTGATTTTTTTTCTGTTAAGGGTTGTTGTTCTTTTATTGCTTCTGCCTGCTTTCTCCCTACACCATCATCTTCTACAATACATTTCACCATGCCATCTTCTTTTAGAATATGCAGGTTTATCTTTCCATTGCCTTGTTTATGTGCTATACCATGCCAGATGCTGTTTTCCACAAAGGGCTGTAAGAGCAGTGGTGGCACTAAAGTAGTTTCAGCATCAAGGGCATCATCTATTTTTATTTCATAGGAAAATTTATGATTCATACGTAAGGCTTCTAGTTGCATATAAAGTTCCAATGCTTTTAAATCATCTGCCAGTGTTACTTCTTTCTTTTCTGAATTTTCCAGTACCATACGCATCAGTTTGGCAAATTTGGCCAAGTAATCATTGGCAATTGCTGTTTCATTATGACTGATGTAATCTCCAATTGAGTTGAGTGAGTTAAACATAAAATGCGGATTCATCTGTGCACGAAGGGCCTTCATTTCTGTTTCAGCTACTTCTACTTTAAACTCAGCTACTTTTTGCTTTTCAACTGCATTTCGTTTGCGTCGGTAAAATAAAAATGACAAGAAACCGCCAGCTACTAAAATTGCAGAGCCTGATGCAATGGCATTCCGTGTTAACCGTTGTTTTTCTAGCTCGGTTTTAAATTCAGCCTGTGCAATGGCTTCTCTTTTTTCAAATTCATACCTGGTTTCAAGACTGCCAAGTTCCCCTTGCTTAGTTACACTGGCTATACTGTCTTTTAGCATAACCGAAGCAACGTAAGAATCATATGCCCTTTTATAATCATTTCTTGCAATATAAATATCTGTTTTAATTTCATAAATGTAAGCTTGAAGCCGAAGCGATTGCAACTCCTCAGATACTTTTAAAGCATTGTTTGCAAATTGCTCTGCATTATTCAATTGTTTCTTTTTTAAAAAAACAAGCGCAAGAGACTGCAGTGCTGTAGCCTCCAGTTGTTTGATGGAGTATTTTTTTGCTAAAGAGTCTGCAATTCCAAGATAATATTCTGAAGAGTCAAGCTGATTGGTACGCATGAATATTGTAC
>CAYPBV010000081.1:0-10117 GCA_964409025.1 uncultured Chitinophagaceae bacterium
CTTCTACTTCGTCTTTTACATTATCACAATTTTTATATGCAGAAAGAACAGAAAAGCCATCACTTCCGTCAATTAACATGGTTAATCCCTCACGCAATTGCGGATTATCTTCATACAACAATACTTTAATCATGAATTAAAATTTTATGTAAAGTTAACAATCGTTCTTACTATACCCAACCACATAAATATGTGTTTAAAAGCCTCTGCCGCCTGTTAAAATAGTATAAACCCTGGGCAGATACTTTCTGACCAATCCTGCCGTCCAGATGCACAGTAAAAGCACAATCAATGGAACTACTAAGTACAATACAAAACGATGCAGCGGAATAAAACTAAACGTAAGCATCGCCCATGTCATTACATACGGAAGCAGTGGCACATGCATACCAAATATGAAAAAAGAAAAGCCGCTTACCTTATGGAACCAATCCTGTTTCATAACTCTGTTAATAATTCTGTCAGACCCAAACCACATAGCCAATATACCTGCGAGTATGGAAAACTGGTAAAGAATGGTAAGTGTAATAGCTGTAGCACTGGGTTCTGTAGCCGCTCTGAAATCATACGACTTGAGTTCAAAAGCCATAAATGTTTTAATCACATTCAAACCAATAAACGTGATGAAGCACAAGCCCAGACTAAACCATTTAGGCTCCTCCTCTACTGAATAATTTTTCTTCTGTATCCAAACACCCAATGAAAAAAAGAGTAAACCCCTGGAATCAATAAATGGAAAATTGAACAGCAATAAAAAATAAAAGAAAGTTACTGGCAGCCAGATATAAGGAACTTTCATAACCATCCACCTGATAACAGGATAGAATAAATTAAATACAAAAAGTGAAAGTAAAAACCATAATTGATAGGAAATGGGGAAACCCAACCATCTTTTTAAAATTCCCGGCCAACCTATTTCTGCATATGGACGATTGTCCTGCAACTGATCAAGATTCGCCTTCAAAACGACATCTGCTGTATATGGAATTTGCTGTAATAAAAACGTAAGCAGCAGTCCAAATGCACTCCATAATAAATAAGGAATAACGAGGGTTCGAAATCTGCTCTTCAACTGCTGCCCATAACTGCGATGATCATACATGGCATACAAATAGCCTGAAATCATAAATAACATAGGAATACGAAAACGAAGCAAACCATTGGCAAAAAGGTATTCAAAAAATGCAGTAAATGTGAGCGGTTCTTCTACGGTGCTGTAAGGATTGAGATAGGTATCACGAAGATTATACCCGTGTACATATGCAAGCAAAGCAATACATACAAATGTGAAGAATCGAAATTTTTGGCTGAGTGAACGGGTCATTCATTAATGATTTTATGATAACGGCACTGAAAGCTTTACCTGAGTACCTTCACCTGCCTTTGAATTCATTTCTAATTTTCCTTTTAACGCATCGGCTCTTTTTTGCATATTTCCCAACCCATTACCACTATCTGCTGAATTTACATCAAACCCGATTCCATTATCTTTCACCAATAATATCAACTTATTTTTTTCAGTTACTATATGTACTTCTGCTTTAGTGCATTTGGAATACTTAGCTGCATTATTTACAGCCTCTTTAAATATCAGAAAGAAATCTCTGCGTGCTTCCATATTGATGTTTACATTACTTACCGCCTCATCGGCTGTAAAATTCAAATCAACATCTTTTGCTTCAAATACATTTGTTGCAAACTCACGCATACGACCCACTACTTTCTGCATACTGTCATTGGCAGGTTTAATTGCCCAAACAATATCATCCATCGCCTCCATCATACGTTGTGAGTTATCGCTAATCTTATTAATATACTCGGCTGTTTTTTGTGCATCACTATTCAATTTGGCTTTGGCCATCGAACTTAAAATATTAATCGTGCTGAGGGTGCTTCCCATATCATCATGCAAATCTCTTGCTACCCTGTTACGTATTTGCTCCACCGCAAGAATGCGTTTAATCCGTAATCGGTGCATGGCATAAGCTATGAATGCAACAATAGTGAGCAATGTTGATAAAAACCATGCAGTTCGCCAAAAGGGTGGTTTTATATAGAGCTTCATTTCAGTAATATTTTTTGATTCTACGCCCTCTGTATTTACTGCTTTAACTCGAAAGATGTAGTGACCCGGCGGCAGGCCTTTAAAAAATACACTTAACTCTTCAGCCTTTACCCACTCATCATCCAAGCCTTTCATTTGATAATAATAGGTATACTTATTTCTGTTTTTAAAATCAAGACAGGCAAACGTGATGGTGAAATCATTTTTATCCTGAGTAATAATTATTTCATCCCTCGCCATTAATGAATCCAGCAATTGATATGAATCACGTAAAAAGAAATCGGTAATGGTTACATCAGGTGTTGGTCGGTTTGTTTTAAAAGCATCAGGGTTAAAAAACAACAAACTGTTAACGCCGGCAAACATTACATATTTTTCGGAGCATAAATAATCTGCATTGGCAGTAATATTTCCGAGAAGGATTCCATCATTTTTACCGTAAGTGGTAAATAAACGGCGTTTATGGTCGTAACGGCATAAGCCATTATCAGTAATAATCCATAAAAAATTATCTGCATCCATCCTCATTTTGAGTATTGAGTTGGAAGGAAGGCCATCTGCAGTTGTAATTGTTTGAACAGTTTTTGTTTTTTTATTGATTAATGTTAATGCATCTGAAGCAGCTGCAATTATATCTGTACTCAGCTGCTCAATATCCCGAACTGTAGCAGTAAATAATTTATTAGTACTATTCTGATTGGTATAATGCTGTTCTATTTTGCCGCTGTATTCATTGATTGCATAAATGCCTTTATCCTGTGTACCTATCCATATAAGACCTTCATCATCAATTAATATTTTATAGATGATAACACCTGCACCTAAATCTAACAATACGTTGTAATTTTTTCCATCGTATTTAACTAAACGACCGTTTTGTGTTCCAAAAAGAATTGTTCCATTTTTTGTTTGAGTGATGTAGCGGATAGTAGATTGATTCATTTCTGAAGGCCACAGATAAGCGGTTTGTTTGGTTGCAGTGTCATAAATCATTAACTGCCCACGCTGGCATCCAAGAAAAACTTTACCGGTTGTTGATTGCTGATGCATAGCCCATACCTGCCGGTAGGCCAACCATTTAACCCGATCGGCAAGTGATGAATTTTTGTATAAAGGCGAAGGATAACGCTGAAAGTTTCTGTTAAAGGTAAGAACTCCGTTTCCCCATGTGCTAAGCCAGTATTCACCGGTTTTTAATTCAAGAATATCTGTTACACTGAATTCGCCGGGTTTCTGAGAAAGAAATAAATTCTTCACCTGACTGTTGAAAGGCGATGTGTAATAAAGTCCATCGTCAGTTGCGATCCAGATTATACCGTCTCTATCTTCAAATACCTGCCATACAGATTCATATCGAATTCCAGAATTATCAATGGACTGGTTTCGGTATAAAATAAATTTTGATTTATTATTTTGCTTTGCATAAAGGTTTGCATATCCATAAATCCAGAGGGCTCCATTCCTGTCTTCATAAAAATGATTTAGCTCTGCATAAGAAGTGTTAACGCCATTTAATCCGGCGGTATCTTTTAAAACTATACTGCCGGTTGAATCAAAGCAGTAAAAATTTTGTGCACCAGTCCAGTTAAATACCCAATGCCTTCGCTTCTTGTCAATATAAAACTGTGTTACTTCAGATTGAAACAAAGGATTGCTGAGTAAAGAGATAGCCCGGGGATTGTAAAGACGGCTCCACATCTGGCTGCTATTTTCGTCATAAATACACAATCCGTTATTAGTGGTTATCCAGTATTGTTTTTTAACGGAATCATGAAATACGGAGCTGAGTGCTTTCCATCCGTCCGGAATTTTATTCAAAACAGTATTTTCATTAAACTCATTTTTTACTGAATCGTATTTCAGAATTTTTCCGTAACGAAATATATTAATATATGTATCCTTGTAAGCATCCTGCCAAAGTGTATATTCTGCACGTGGAGGTAATAGCCCGGATGTTTTAATTGGAATTTTTTTGTAGGTAAATGCAGATGGATCAAATATACCAAATTCCTTTAAACCATAAGAACTAATCCATAAACATCCATTAGGTGCGGGTAATATTTTAACTATGGCCATATCCGGCATTGGATCTGGCTTGGTACCGGTAACATCAAATCTTACAAATTTATATCCGTCAAAACGCTGAAGCCCGTTACTGTTACCAATCCAGATAAATCCTTTTTCATCCTGGTAAATACTGTAAATAGAATTGGACATTAAACCAATTCCATCATCGGTTGTAATGCGGTTGAAAATATAATCAAAGCGCTGTGCACTTGTGTTAAGTATTATGAGAAAGAATACAGTATGTAAAATGAAAATCCTCATGTGTTAAACAAATCTAAATATTGCAATTTAATTTTTAAACAACGGTACACAAAATCACATATTTATGTGATGAATTTCAATGCAACATCCTATTAACTGCTGTTTTTGCCGTTTAAACCACAGGTGTATCAAAAGTGGTCACTTTTTTTCACACAAGTATGCGATTGTTTTAAGTTGTAACAAAAAGCATCTTTGTATCGTCAAAACATTCAAACAAGAACAAATAAAAACCTTATCAAAAATGAAACATTTAATTATTATAGCAGTGAGTCTGCTCAGCATCGGCACCCTGAGTTATGCAGGTGATGTAAAAAAAGAAACTTCTATTGTCATTTCATCTAAAGCTCCGTTTGACAATATTATTATTAGCGGAGATATAGATGTAGTATTAACAGAAAGCAGCTTTGTACAGGTAGAAGTAAAAGGTGATGAAAAAGCAGTAAACGGGGTAAAGCATTTTGTAAAGAAAGGTACACTCTATTTGTCTGCTGCTAAATCAGCTCCTGAAGCTAAACCTACTGTGTACATTCAGGTAAGCAAATTGCTTTATTTAGAAATCAATGGCAAGTCAAAAGTTACCAGCAATGGTCCTTTAAACAGCAGTAAGTTAAAAGTAATGATTAACGGAGATGTACAGTTTCGGGTAAGTAACTATGGTGAAATCTTAGTTGAATCAGATGAAGATATTGATTTGCAGTTTGAAAAATGGGTTGAAGGTCATGCAGCCGTATCCATGAAACCAAATGCAGAAAATATTACTGAAGCAGATTTGAGCATGGATGTACAGTTTATGAAGTCTGTTGATAATTCTATTGCCAGTAATTAAGTTTAACTTCTTATCATCCCGCATAGATTTCTCTCTCTCTTATCGGATTTGTAAAAGCCGCCCCGTAAGGCGGCTTCTTCTTTTATAACTCAACTTATAACAGTACAATCTGTTCAATCAGGCAATACTATCTCCCCCTTCATATAAAACACACATTGTCCTGCAATCAAAACACGGTTCCCTACATCTTCACACCAGAGTTCGCCTCCACGTTTGCTTAATTGCCTTGCAAATAGTTTCTTGCGGCCCAGCTTTTCACTCCAGAAAGGAATAAGCTGCGAATGTGCACTACCGGTTACCGGATCTTCATCCACTGCTGCATCAGGTGCAAAAAACCGTGAAACAAAATCAGATGATGTGCCGGGTGCTGTAAGTATAACCATCTCCTTTGTTTTCTTTAAGGCTGTAAAATCAGGAGCAGCAGCTACTACTTCTGCTTCTGTTGCCACTTCTATCAACAAATCTCTGTGGCGGTAAGTACCAATGATATTTTTAATCCCTAAGATTTCAGCAATAGCTTCAGGCGCATCAGTTACAGGTTTTGGTTTCCATGATGGAAAATCCATTTCGAGTAAATTATCTTTTTTGGCAACACGCAGCAGTCCGCTTTGAGAAGAAAACACCACCGTATCTTTTTCAAAATTTAAATAGTTGAAAATTACATATGCACTTGCCAGCGTAGCATGACCGCATAAGTTAATTTCAAACTCCGGGGTAAACCAGCGAATATGATAATCTGCATCACCATTGCTCAAAGGCACAAAAAATACCGTTTCAGCCAAATTATTTTCAGCAGCTATGCTTTGCATCCATGCATCATCTATCCATTGTGTTAACGGAATTACAGCAGCAGGATTTCCTTTAAAAAGCTTTGATGCAAAGGCATCTATTTGATAAATTGAAAGATTCATGTTACTCACGCATCATATTTTGAATTACATCAATAATATCCTCTGCATTTGGTTTGCTGAAATAATCACCATCGCTGCCGTATGATGGACGGTGTGCTTTTCCTGTAATAGTTCTTGGTGCCACATCCAGATATTTATAACCACCCTGCTCTTCCATTACTTTATTAAACATGTAAGCTGCAGCACCACCCGGCACGTCTTCATCAACAAATACAATTCTATTGGTCTTTTTTAACGATTCAAGTATGACGTGATGAATATCAAAAGGCAGCAATGTTTGTACATCTACCACTTCGCAGCTTATACCTTTCATCTGCAAATGTTTTACTGCATCTTCAATAATACGTAACGTAGACCCATAGGATACAATGGTAACATCAGTACCTTGCTCTATTACTTGAGGTACACCCAGCGGCACCGTAAACGTTCCCAGATTAGAAGGCAGCTTTTCTTTTAACCTGTAACCATTCAAACACTCAATAACCAAACCGGGTTCATTGCTTTGCAATAACGTATTATACATACCTGCAGCCTGCACCATATTGCGTGGTACACATACATACATACCACGAAGGCTGTTGATGATCATACCCATAGGTGAACCACTATGCCAGATGCCTTCCAGCCGGTGACCTCTGGAGCGTACAATCATGGGGGCGCTTTGTGCGCCTGCTGTACGAAAATGCATGGTTGCTACATCATCACTTAAAGGTTGCAGACCGTAAATGAGGTAATCTAAATATTGAATTTCTGCTATGGGTCTTAAGCCACGCATAGCCAAACCGATGCCCTGCCCCATAATTGTAAGCTCACGGATGCCGGTATCAAAAATTCTGTTAGCTGAATATTTAGCCTGTAATCCTGCAAAGCCTTGGTTAACATCGCCAATAAAACCCAGGTCTTCACCAAATGCTACTACTTTATTATTTGCAGCAAAGAGCTGATCAAAATACCTGTTGAGTACTTCATAACCGTTGAGCATAGATGTAGCGGCATCATAGGTTGCTTTTACTTCCGGCACCTTCATGGCGCTGTACTCATTTTGTGTATGTAAATAAGAGTTGTACAATTCTTTGTTTTGCTGTTGCAACAGGTTGTAATAATTCGATGCTTCAGCTACCTGTGTACTTAATGTAATGGATTTGTACAGGGCACTCATTATATCACGTCTGCTGGGCTCCTTATTTGTTTGAAGCTGCTGTATAAGTTCTTCCGTTTTTTGGGGTGATTGTGAAGAAGCTGCTAATCCGTGCATTAGATTAAGGGCTTCTGCTTTTTGTTGTAAGATGGGATTAATGTATGCTTCCCATGCTTCGTTGCGTGATTGACGAACAAAATTCTTTGCTTCTGTTTCTATGGCAAACAACTCATCATCTGTTGCAAGATTGTTTTCAAGCAACCATTCTTTCATTTTCTTGATACAATCCCATTCCCGCTCCCATTGCAGACGCTCAGCCGTTTTATAACGCTCATGCGAGCCTGATGTGGAATGCCCCTGCGGCTGTGTTACTTCTTCTACATGGAACAAGGCCGGTGTATGTGTAACTCTGATTTTTTCAATAGCTGCTTCCAGCACTTCACACATACCCGCATAATCCCAGGCTTTGAGTTTATAAATTTCTATTCCGTTGGTTCCTTCCTTAATCTGAAATCCTTTTAATGCTTCAGAGATGGAACCTTTTGTAGTTTGATATTTTTTGGGTACTGAAATGCCATACCCATCATCCCATACAAAAATGGCCAGTGGTATTTGCTGAACGGCGGCCGCATTTACTGTTTCCCAAAAATGTCCTTCGCTTGTTGAAGCATCACCAATGGTAGTAAAACATACTTCGTTTCCATTTTTAGAAAGATGACTTAATTGGTTTAACTCATTTACATTTCTGAATAATTTAGAGGCCAGCGCCAGGCCAACAGATTTGGGCATTTGTGCCGCTGTTGGTGCCATACCTGCAGCCAGATTTTTTCTGTTTACTAAATCCAGCAGTTCCCCTTTTTCATCAAAAAAGCGTGTAGCAAAGTGTGAATTCATTTGCCGGCCTGCACTATGCGGATCATTCGAAGTGTCAGGGTCAGAATAAAGCTGTGCAAAAAACTCTTTGATGGTGGCTGCACCTGTGGCAAAAGCAAATGTTTGATCACGATAGTAACCGCTGTAAAAATCACCCGCTTTAAAAAATTTGGCCATGGCCAGTTGAGGCACTTCTTTACCATCACCAAAAATGCCGAATTTAGCTTTGCCGGTAAGTACTTCTTTCCTGCCTAAGAGGCTGGCTTCTCTGCTCAGGCAGGCTAAGCGATAGTCTGATAAAACTTCTGAACGAAAATGCTCAAAAGAAAGGGGGGCTTGCAAGGATTCGTTAACTGGTAATTCCATGCCGCAAATGTATGTTTTTTCATAGCCTTACGAATGGTCAATAGTAAGAAGTGAAAAGATGAGCCCGGGATGTGAATTATACGCTGTCCGTACGTCAAGAAACACCCCGGTTTTGAACAATTAATAATTCATTTTTATCGTTAATAAACCGCAACCGCCTGTAAAAATTTAGCCGGGGCAACCTTTAGGAGTATCGAACTGTCTGTAAATATGTTTAAATTTGAAAAATTAATTATAAACCCGAATATGAAAAATCTATTGTTTACCCTGTTGATTTCTTCCTTAAGCTTTACATTGGCAGCACAGGAAACTCAAAAACCGGAAACGGTAAAATTTACTGAAACCAGCTTTGATTTTGGCAAAATTCCTCAAGGAAAACCTGTAACGCATGTATTTCATATTGAAAACACAGGTAAGGATTCTTTAAAAATCAGTAATGTACAGGCATCCTGCGGATGTACCACTCCGGAGTGGAGCAACATACCTGTTTTGCCCGGGGGTAAAACACAAATAAAAGTAGGCTATAACGCTGCGGCGGAAGGCGTATTTGAAAAAGTAATCACCGTTTACTATAATAGCGGAGAAGCTAAGCAAATTACCATTAAAGGAAATGTTTGGAAAACTCCTGATCAATCTGCTCCATCCAATGAAGCATTAAATGTTTTTAAACAATAACACTTTAATATTTTTAAGCGCATGAAAAAGATTTTCTTCCTTTTAGTATCATTTGTACTTGTAAACATTGCAGTAGGCCAGGGAAAAAAACCAGGTGATGTAGCTAAGTTTAACAGTGAAACAGTTGATATGGGTAAGTTAAAACTCAACAACCCGGTAACTGCCACTTTCACCGTAACAAATATCGGCAAAGAAGATTTAGTTATTGAAAATGTAACTCCCGGTTGCGGATGTACTAAATCTGATTATACCAAAGAGCCCATTAAACCCGGCAAAACGGGAACTATTACTGCCACATATAATGCAGCTGCTCCGGGCAAGTTTACAAAAACTGTTTATGTAAAATTTCTTGGTGTGGATGAGCAAAAAAGCCTGGTGATTGTTGGTACGGTAGAATAAATTTTTATATCTATTCCTAAACAAAGGCTATCTTAACTGATAGCCTTTTTTATTTATTAGAAGAATTTTCTGTTTAATCAAATACGAGCAAACTTATCTTTGTTTCTATGTTAACAATCAGTAACCGTGGCTTGCAAATGCCGCCCTCACCCATCCGCAAACTTGTTCCTTATGCTGAAGCAGCAAAAAAAAGAGGAACCAAAGTTTATCATCTGAATATTGGCCAGCCTGATATTGAAACCCCGCCTGCCATTATGGATGCGGTACGCAATGCTGATATAAAAGTTTTGGAGTACAGCCACAGTGCCGGTAATGAGAGTTACAGAAGAAAATTGGTACAGTACTATAAGAGTGTGGGTATTAGTGTAAGCCACGATCAGATATTAATTACAACCGGAGGTAGCGAAGCCATTATGTTTGGTTTTTTTACCTGTTTAAATCCCGGTGATGAAGTTATTATTCCTGAACCATTTTATGCAAACTATAATGGTTTTGCCTGTGCAGCAGGTGTACAGGTAATACCCATTACATCAACT
>CAYPBV010000081.1:10127-15786 GCA_964409025.1 uncultured Chitinophagaceae bacterium
CATTGAAGCATTTGAAAAAGTAATTACGCCCAATACAAAGGCCATTGTTATTTGCAGTCCTAATAATCCTACCGGTTATTTATACAGCAAAGAAGAGATGATGAAGCTGAAAGAAGTTTGTCTCAAACATGATTTATATCTTTTCAGTGATGAGGCTTATCGTGAGTTTTGTTATGATGGTGAATATGTAAGTGCAATGCATCTTGATGGTTTGGAGCAGCATGTGGTGTTGATGGATACCATCAGTAAAAGATACAGTGCATGCGGTGCCAGATTGGGTGCCTTTGTAACAAAGAACAAAGCAGTATATGATGCTGCTATGAAATTTGCACAAGCAAGGTTAAGTCCGCCCGGGCTTGCACAAATCATGGGCGAAGCTGCAGTGGATTTACCGGCTTCCTATTTTGATGCACCTAAGGCAGAATATTTATCCAGAAGAAATTTATTGGTTGAGCGATTAAATAAAATGGAAGGTGTGTTCTGCCCAAATCCCGGCGGTGCATTTTATGCAATGGCCAAACTACCCATTGATGACAGTGATAAATTCTGTCAATGGCTGTTGGAATCATTTTCTCATAATGGACAAACAGTTATGCTGGCACCTGCAACCGGTTTTTATGGCACAGCAGGTTTAGGTAAAAATGAAGTGCGATTAGCCTATGTGCTAAATCTGGAGGCATTGAATAAAGCGATGGATTGTTTAGAAGAGGCATTAAAGGTTTATCCGTATAAAACAACCCACACTACTGTTTTATAAATTTTGTTTTCCATTCTTCACCTCTGTTAAACAATGAAAGGATATAAACACCCGCAGCTAACTGCATAACATTAAGGTTACAGAGTGACTGGTTTGTTACAATAATTTTTTGACTCAGGAGCATTCTTCCTGTGTAATCATAAATATTTATAATTGTTTCACCCATAAGATATGAGGGCAATTGTAATGTAAGCTCTTCTGTTACAGGATTGGGAAAAATTCTCAAATCCTTTTTGGAAGCAGATGTAAATGAAAGTATTTCAGAATATTGCTTTTTGCCTTCGGCTTTATTCAATGCTAACCTGTATTGAACAGGATACATCATTTTAGTATCAAAATAATTATACTGAATTTTTTGAGGTTGATGTACTTTATAAATAGACGTAAAAGTACTGCTGCCTTCTTTACGCTGAAGCTCAATAGAATTCAATTCTTCAATATTTGAAAGTTCCCATTTAAGGTACAATCCGCTTCCGGATTTTATTCCTGTAAAGTTGAGAATAAATGGCGATGGCAATAAACCAATACAATTAAATACGTTTTGGTAGGTGATTGTAAAATCAGAAAGCAAGGTTCCGTTTAACCCGTCTGTTGCAAGTTGGGTTGTTAATTCACAGGGAGGATTTTCTGCAGCATCATTGATAATGCCTGCATTACCCCCGGCAACAGAAGTTGTTACATTTACAGGTAAAGATGAGTTTGCCCAAATTACACCACCTCCACCGCCGCCTCCCGGCCCGGGGCATTGTGCCTGAAAACCCGCTTTACTTCCATCAGCACCTTTTGCCTGAATAATAAGGTTACCTGTGTAAGTTGACACATTCATTAATATCGTTCCTCCACCACCACCTCCGCCCCCTCCATCTCCCCTTGCCTCATTTATTACAATATTAGATGGGTTAATTCCTTGAGAGCCATTGGCAGAAATCGTATTACCATTAGCCACTAATTCATTGCACTCTATAAAAACAATACCGCCTCCATTACCTCCCGGTGTACCAAAACCATTGTTATCATGACCTGCGCCACCTCCACCCCCCATAAAAATTCTGTTATTGATTGGTGCATAACCATAGGATGAAAGAGGAACTCCTCCTATTCCAACATTAGTACCACTGCAAGCAAAACCAGTAGCTGTATATCTGCCGCCATTACCACCGCCTCCATAATTGGAGCCACCACCACCGCCAGTATTATGGTTATTACCACCTCCACCTCCATTTGATTGCTTACCTCTGCCACCTTCCTTAGCTGTTATAGTGTAATTAACACCTTCACCTTTATATGTACCGTTTATACGATTAGTGATGAGAGAGGAAGGTTCATAAAAATAATCAGTAGAATTCCATCCAAAATTGCAGGTCGTAAATGTTTGAAGTGAGCCTCCTTTAAAGCCGGCACCATCTGCACTTATACCGGCATTCAATGTTAACGTTCCGGTTACAGCTATAGCCAGAACACCGCCCGTTTCTGTTACAGGGTTCCATGGTTGAGCAAGGAGCAATCCGTCAACTGATACATTGGTAAACACAGGTACTTTTATCAATTGTACAGCGTGGTTAAAGTTATAATTATGTTGCAGTTCCCGTTCAAAAATAACCGTATCGTTTAAAAATCCGCAAATGGTGGCAAACTCATATTGGCCGGCTCCGTTAATAGAAGAAATATTTCCAAAAGAAGAACTATTGGATTCATTTATTGTAACTCCCTTCATTTGAATAATGAGTACACGATCATTTACATTTAAACCGCTGATGTTGGCAACACGTAATCCATTATATGCAGGTACCGTACCTGTAATTTTAAAATATGAATTAACTACACCTGAAATTTGTGTATGAGCAGTAAGTGGCTTAATTGAAGCCAGAAGAATTACAATATATCTTAAGACCTCCATGCAGAAAAATAATAAAAGATATCCGCAGATTCGAATGAAATGAGGCGTTTCTTAAAATTTAAAGATCTTCTGGTGCAGAAAGGTTAAGATTTTGCTTAAGTTTTGTATTGACAGGCTGTCCGTTTTTTATTGCAGGCGTCCACTTCAATTGCTCTTCAAAACGTTGTTTGATCAAAGCGTTCATGGATGAACTACCCCCTCTGGTAAACGTTACGAAGCTTGTGTTTCCCTCCTTATCAACTACAAATTCCACCTGTATTGAGATAGAGGTATTAGCCGGCAATGCTTTTGATAATTCCTGACTTAACTGAAATAACCATTTTTGTAAGGCTGCATTTCCGTTTATATAGAAAGGAACTTTATCTACATTTTCTTCAATGTCAATTCCTGCAAATGGATCTTTTTCTCCGGTAGCAACAAACTTTACACGCTGTACTTTTGGCGTTTCGGGGTTACCCGCCACAACATAACCACCTTTTGCATTAACCATAATAGCCGGGAGTTGATGGGTATCTTCAAAATACTCATAGGCCTCTCTGAGAGATCCGGCAAACTGTTGTACTTCAACTTTTGCTTTTGTTCTGTTCACAAACTGTTCCTGCGATTTCGGATTATCATACTGCAAAGGAAAAATATGTACAGGAATAAAATCCTGCCCCTGATCCTTAACAATTGAAGCAATATAATATACCTGTTCTATCAAAGAATCAGTAATAGGCAAACAACCAATGGTTACACAATTGCCATGAATGTAAATATCTCCACCCGGCTTTTGCGGATCACTTAAAATAGCATCAGAAGCGTTAGGGTAGTTTAATCCAAGCGCTAAATGATAGTTACTGTTTGGATTAAATTCATTGATATAATAAAAACCTTCAGGTATTTGTTTATCACCTTCTCTGCGTTTGGGGCCAAAAGTGCCGGAAGTGGCACATACTTTATATGCTTTAAACAATTGAAAGGGTTCTGCATAATCTCCTTTTATCCACACTTCTAACTGACGTTCAGCTTTAAATGCACGGAGATACATGAACCTTGCAGGCCACTCCAACCCTTTTTCCTGAAACTCGGCTTTTAGTGAATCTTCGATTTTAACAAAAGAGGAAACAGATTTAAAATAACGCTTTGGAGCTTCCTCAAATGCCATTTGCGAAAATGCATAAACGGAAACAGCTATTGCAAATAAAAATGATATTGTTTTTTTATAGATCATACACGATTGTCAGTTAACGGGCATATCAGCAAAAATATTTTAAAAATGTGTATAAATCGCACTAAAATATTATCCGCCTTAATCCTTCAAAGTTTAATGAAACCATTAAAAAAGGGCAGAAGTTCTGCCCATAAATATTACAGGTTTCCCCTTGCTTCCTGCTCCCGCTCTATAGCTTCAAACAGTGCTTTGAAGTTTCCTTTACCAAAACTTTTTGCTCCTTTACGTTGAATGATTTCAAAAAAAAGTGTGGGCCTGTCTTCAACCGGCTTGGTAAATATCTGCAACAAATAACCTTCTTCATCACGGTCTACAAGTATACCCAGTTCTTTTAATGGCTCAAGATCTTCATCAATTGTACCAACTCTCTCTTCCAAATCATCGTAGTAAGTAGTGGGAACTCTTAAAAATTCAACACCACGATTGCGTATTGCAGTAACTGTGAAAACAATATCATTGGTAGCCATAGCCACATGCTGTACACCTTCACCATCATAAAACTCAAGGTATTCTTCTACCTGAGATTTTTTCTTACCTGCTGCCGGTTCATTGATGGGGAACTTTACATAACCGTTTCCGTTACTCATTACTTTGCTCATTAAAGCTGAGTAATCTGTAGAAATATCATTGTCATCAAACGTAAGAATATTGCGAAAGCCCATCACTTCTTCATAAAACTTAACCCATGGATTCATGCGGTTCCAACCTACATTACCAACACAATGGTCAACGTACAATAATCCTGTTTCTTCGGTTTTGAAATATGGGTTACTCCACGTACTAAAACCCGGCATAAATGCACCTTTATAATTTTTACGTTCTATAAACAGATGCACCACATCTCCGTATGTATGTATGCCACTCATTACCAACTCACCATCATTATCCTTAATTTTTACAGGAGTCATATAACTTTTAGCTCCACGTATGGTTGTTTGCTCCCATGAGTAAACAGCATCATCAACTCTAAGTGCAAGAAACTTAATACCATCCCCATGTTTATAAATATGATCGGCTATTTCATTTTTTGAACGTAATGGTGTAGTTAGTACCAGAGTGAGTTTGTTTTGACGTACCGCATAGCTGGCTTTATCCTTCATCCCTGTTTCTGGCCCTGCATAAGCTAATGGCTGAAAGCCAAAAGCAGTGATATAATAATGAGCTGCCTGCTTGGCATTACCCACATAAAATTCAACATAATCAGTTCCCTGCAGAGGAAGAAAATCTGTTTGCGAATGTTTTTGAAGCTGTTCTGCTACAATCGTTGACATAAAGGAAATTTTAAATTGAAAAAACTACAATTGATAAAAAAATTAATGAGCTGAAATTCAAAATCAGCATCAAATCGTATCCATGGCAAGAACTTCCATGAGCAGACAGTAATTGGCCCTGCAATCGTTAAAACGTTTGAATGGAAAATCCGGGAGCATGAAACAAAGTTAAAAAACTGACCCAAACAGCGCAGAAAAAATAATACGACAAATTGGAAAATTTTAAAACAAAATGTCGTAATTTTGATAAAACTAAGCAGAAATGAAAAAGACAAAATACTATAAAACAGAAGAAGATATCCCGCTCTCAATAGTTCAGGAAGCTGCTTTAGAATATCAATCTATGCGTGTTATTTTGGGGGGAGCCAAGTCAAATTTAAAAGTTATTTCCACCGAAAATGACTTAATCAATTTGAGTCGTGAAGGCATTAAAAAATCCACACTCAAGTCATTAATTGGCTATCTCGGCATAACGATGGAAAAGATGAGCACTTTATTACATATGAGTCATCGCAATTTAC
>CAYPBV010000082.1:0-15399 GCA_964409025.1 uncultured Chitinophagaceae bacterium
ATATAACACAGATAAATTCTCGTGTTCAAACAAAAAGAATTTTTAATTTCAATTATTGCCAGTTGCTTTCATATTACGCATCATATCCCTGCGTTCTTCCCCATTAATTCGGTTTAATTCATTTCTTCCAATAATATTTGATCCGGTGCATGCGGGCTGAATAATTAATTTGTTTTCTGGTGAAACTGGTGTCTCCAATTTTAAAAGTGTATAAACACGTTCACTACGATCATCCCTTGCTTCAATAATTAAACCTGGTAAATTGCCCATATTGCCGGGACCAAAAGGAACTGGTATTTGCGGAGCATACCAAACTGTAAAATGCCTTCCCAGCCAAAATGCTTCAGCTTTCTGGCATTTTAAACCTGAGACTGTCATTGTATCGTCCGACAACTTCCACGAAATTTTTGGCACTGTATCGGAAACACAAAATTGACGACCGCTTAAAGATTTTTCATAAGTAATAAAAATATTGTTTGCAGCACTTCTATATCTTTTTTTCTGAGCAATTTCTTTTAAACTGCTGTTCATCATCTCAACCAGTTTAACATCTTTTAAAGAATCTTCAGGGGTAACATACTTTTTGTTTTTCATTATTGTTTTACGGGGATCAGCTAAAGACTCTGAACCAGCAAAACAGGAAGATTTTCCGAACCAAAGCTTAAACTTTGTGTAATCAAGATTTTTACCGGAAGTCGTACTGTCATTGTCAATTTCGTAAAGATATTCGATGTAGCCAATGGCGGTGTCTGTTTGAGCTATACCGTAACTTAAGAAAAAAATTGTAAAAAGACTAACTAAAAATGTTTTCATAAAATTGTCATTTAATCGTTTTTCAATTAACATCCACTACCTACTTCAGTATATTGCATATGAATAATATTATGAGTTTCACAATCATATTCAATTTGCCAAAAACCAAGAAGAACCTCTCTTCCATCTGGACATACTTGCACATTTCGGAGATTTATAGAACAAGGTTCAATAAAAACTATTCTTTCTTTAGAATTTTTGTAAATATTAAAACCATCTGAGTTAAATTTTGAAGATAACGCCTTTTTTTCAATAGATATTGTTTTAGTTGCGCTTTCTTCTGCCAGCTAAAAAAATTGGGCATAATAATAACAAGGCAAAGATGAGCTTTTTCATACTTTTTAATTTTTAAGTTTATAAAATATGTTAAATGGCAATTTTATTTTTTAAGCTGTAAATTGTATTCATTAGTTGCATGATAATCCCGTTTCTCTATATAGAAATATGTAAACTTCAAAAGTGTCACAGTCGAATTCAAGGTAAGCAGCACCTGTTATTATTTCCCTGCCGTCGGGACATGCTTGGGTAAAGACTACCGAAGTAAAACACAAATCTGCAACAGCTGCCTTATCGTTTTTTGTTAAACAATTTTTCTTGCATACATCTTTTGCATACGGCAAAAGATTACTTTTATCAGCCGTTTTGGACATAGCACTTACAGTAATACTGAATATCAGAAAAGTTGTAATAAAAAGTAGTTGTTTCATTTTATAAGTTTTTGTATCAATAATTGCATCGTAAAATTGTTAAGTCAATTGTGACTTCCCTATTCACAACAGTAATTTTTTATGCGTAAAAAATATATTTTATGACCTAAATGAATATTTATATTTTTATTTCAAACTATTTAACACCCCCAACACCCCCAACACCCCCAACTTATGCCATACAAAAAAATCAAACAGTTCCGTTTGCTTAAAGATTACACACAGGAGCATGTGGCTTTTGAAGCTAACATCAGTCAAAGCCAATTAAGTAAATATGAAAGTGGAGAAAGTGTACCCAATGCAGAAACACTTAAAACATTAGCCAAAATTCTTGAGGTAGAAGCTTTTGAGTTTTTATATGAAAATCCTCAAGAGCTTAAAGCCGCTATAACCCGTTGGCAAAACAGACAGGTTTAACCCATATTTTTCTCCTTTTTTCCCCCTACCTTTGCAGCCCGCAAAAACCGTTTAAAGGTTTAATGGTTTAAAAGTTTTGTTGGAAACAACTACCGGGCAGAAGCTTTCAACTTTCAAACCGTTCAACGATTAAACGTACTATCCGGATGTGGTGAAATTGGTAGACACGTCAGACTTAGGATCTGATGCCGCAAGGTGTGGGGGTTCGAGTCCCTCCATCCGGACTTTTTTACAGGTTTTATGGTTTAAGGGTTTAAAAGTTGTGTTTTACAGCTTTCAAAAAATCCCGGTGTTACGAAATCGTTTTGGGTCACCATTAAACCATTCAACTTAAAAACCTTTAAACGTTACTATGGCAACAGTTACAAGAGAAAACATTGGTTTGTTGAACGACAAACTCACTGTTACAATTACAAAAGACGAATACTTTCCTTCGTTTGAAAAAACATTAAAGAATTACAGTAAGAATGCCAATATCCCCGGCTTCCGCAAAGGCATGGTGCCCACGGGTATGGTAAAGAAAATGTATGGCCCGGGCATTTTTACGGAAGAAGTACTCCGCAATATTGAAAAGGGCTTAAATGATTATCTGGTTAACGAAAAGCTGGAAATCTTTGCCCAGCCGCTTCCTTTGCCCAATGCCGGTTTTAACCCTGCCATGGAGGCGCCTGCTGATTACAGTTTTGATTTTGAAATCGGTTTAAAACCCGCCTTTGAACTCAACCTCAACCAAACAAAAGCTACCTTCTATAAAGTTAAGGCTACCCCTGAAATGATTAATGATGAAGTGGAGCGCCTGCGTAACCGCTTTGGTAAAATGACGGAACCTGAAACAGTAACCAGTGAAGACCATGTGCTCAACTTAACGTTTGAAGCATGTGATGCTGATGGTAATGTGGCAGAAGGTGCAGTAAAAAAAGATAATTCGCTGTTGGTGAAATATTTTACTGAAACTTACCGCAACAAATTACAGGGTGCCAAAAAAGACGACACACTTGTTATCAATCTCAACGAAGCATTTGAAGAAAAAGAACGCAACTGGGTTAAAAGTGATTTGGGTGTAAAAGAAGACGATACGCATCTTACATACAAACTCACCGTTACCAAAGTAGGTTTGATTGAAAAGCGTGAACTCAATGAAGAATTCTTCAAAGAAGCCATGCCCGGCAAAGACATCACTACAGAAGCGCAATTCCGTGTAGCTATTGAAGAAGACATTCAGGCTTATTGGGATAAACAAAGCAGCAATCAACTGCAGCACCATTTGTATCATGTGTTACTGGATGATACAAAGATGGAATTACCTCAAAGCTTTTTGAAAAAATGGCTGAGCACACAAACTGATGCTAACAAACAACCCAAAAGTCCTGAGCAGGTAGAAGCAGAGTTTCCTACGTTTCTCAACCAGTTAAAGTGGACACTCATCAGCGATAAAATCATTACAGAAAATAATCTGGATGTAAGTGCTGAAGAGTTGAAAGCAAGCTTTAAACAACAGGTGATGGGCTATTTTGGTGGTATGAGTTTGGGTGGTGATAACCTGGAGTGGCTGGACCAGTATGTTGAAAGTCTGATGAAAGATGAACAGCAGGTAGATGGTACTTACCGCCGCATCATCACAGAAAAAGTTTTCAACTGGGCTGAAGCGCAGGTGCAGAAAGAAGAGAAAGCTATCAGTGCAGAAGAATTCGCAAAGATGAATGAAGAACATCAGCATCATCATCACTAGAAAATACGATTTACGAAGTACGAATAGATTAAGCCCGCTGATTAACATTCAGCGGGTTTATTTTTATGACTTAGTCTGGCCGTCCTATTTTGTAAAGCATCATCAATTACAGGCAGTCTGCAATCTCATATTTAAAATTATTTACCTGCCAAATTTTGTATAACGGTATGAATTTGAAGTAATCTGTAATCTCAAACCTGCCAGTCGGCAGACAGGTCTGCAATCTAAAATCATCTTCCTGTCTTTCTGTCTCACAAATTTTCCCCGCATGATATTTGAAAATACGTTCATTCCAATCGTTTGCCTTAACTTGTAACCGAAAATTGAAACTATGGATTTAAACAAAGAATTTGAGAAATATGCTGTGAAGCATCGTGGTATTTCAAGCGCCACCATGCACAATTATCAAACGCAGTTCAACCCCAGTAATCTTACGCCGTATATCATTGAAGAACGTCCGCTCAACGTAGCCAGTATGGATGTATTTTCAAGACTAATGATGGACCGTATCATTTTTATGGGTGAGCCTATTAATGATTATGTAGCCAATATTGTAACAGCTCAGTTGCTGTTTTTAGAAAGTACAGACCGCACACGTGATATACAGATGTACATCAATAGTCCCGGCGGCAGTATTTATGCCGGCTTGGGCATTTATGATACCATGCAATACATCACGCCGGACATCAGCACCATTACCATTGGTATTGCTGCCAGTATGGGTGCTGTGCTCATGTGTGCAGGTGCAAAAGGGAAACGTACAGCATTAAAACATTCCCGCATTATGCTGCATCAGCCCTATGGTGGAGCGGGTGGACAGGCAACCGATATTCAAATTATGGTGAATGAAGTAAAGAAACTCAAAAATGAGTTGTATGAAATTATTGCGTTTCACAGCGGTCAAACATTTGATCGTGTTAAAGAAGACAGCGACCGTGATTTCTGGATGACGGCAACCGAAGCCAAAGAATATGGACTGGTGGATGAGGTACTGGTGATGAATCCACGCAAAGCAAAAGAACAATAACTAAACGTAAATCATTCTATACAATGAACAATCAATACTTGAAATATCCTGTACACATGGAGGAGGAAGATGAGCCCAAAGAAAATCCGCTGGAGCAGTTTTCAATGGCTGCTTTTGGTCCTTATAACAAGAAATTCCTGGAACAACGCAGAATCTTCTTTTGGGGTGTTGTACAAGACAACTCAGCAAAAGATATTGTAAACAAGCTTTTGTATTTAGATGCAGTAAAACCAGGTGAAGAAATCAAGTTATATATCAACAGTCCCGGTGGAGTTGTAACAAGTGGTATGGTAATATATGATACCATGCAAATGATCAGTTCACCTGTAAGTACCATTTGTATGGGCATGGCAGCCAGTATGGGTTCAATTTTATTGAGCGGTGGTACAAAAGGCAAACGATTTATTTTTCCGCATGGGGAAGTAATGATTCATCAACCAAGCATAGGTGGTGCACAAGGTACCAGTGCTGATTTGGAAATACTGGCCAATCAAATTGCCAAAACAAAAGAGTTAGGTGCACAGATTTTAGCTGATAACTGCGGCAAAACCCTTGATCAGGTAATGAAAGATTTTGACCGTGATTACTGGATGAATGCACAGGAAGCCGTAGAATATGGTATAGTAGATGGTGTATTGGATAAACTCTGATACAAACAGATAATAGTTTGAGGGAGAAGCCGTGTGCTTCTCCTTTTTTTATAAAGCTATGTGCTTTAAAAAGGCTTTCCTATCTTTGAAGGCGTTTTGCTCATAAAGCTAATCGCTTAAAATCCAACAAATGGCAAAAAATAACATGCTGCATTGTTCCTTCTGCGGTCGCAATCGTGACGAAGTGAAGATTTTGATTGCAGGGCAGGAAGGGCATATCTGCGAAAATTGTGTGGAGCATGCACAGGAAATCATTCAGCAGGAATTGCAGCTGAAAAGTGATGCTTCAGTATCTAATTTTAAATTAACAGTAAAAAAACCGGTTGAAATCAAACGGTTTTTAGATGAATATATCATTGGCCAGGATGATGCAAAAAAAGTTTTGGCCGTAGCTGTTTACAATCATTACAAACGCTTAAAGCAAAAAACTGAAAGCGAAATAGAAATTGAAAAGAGCAATATTGTAATGGTGGGCGAAACTGGTACCGGAAAAACATTATTGGCAAAAACAATTGCCAAACTGCTCAATGTTCCTTTTGCAATTGTAGATGCAACCGTATTTACAGAAGCAGGTTATGTGGGTGAAGATGTGGAAAGTATTCTTACACGTTTATTGCAGGTGTGCAACTATGATGTAGCTGCTGCAGAAAAAGGAATTGTTTATATTGATGAAATTGATAAGATTGCCCGTAAAGGTGATAACCCCTCCATCACACGTGATGTAAGTGGTGAAGGTGTGCAGCAGGGAATGCTCAAATTGTTAGAAGGTACTGAAGTGCTGGTACCACCACAAGGAGGACGTAAACATCCTGAGCAGAAATTGATTAAGATTAACACAGCTAACATTCTATTTATCTGCGGTGGTGCTTTTGATGGTATTGATAAAGTAATTGCACGCCGTGTAAATACAAATGCCATCGGTTTTAATGTAAATAAAGAAGAGCAGGAGCACATGAAGAAAAACCTCTTGCAGTATGTAAATGCTCAGGATTTAAAAAGCTTTGGTTTGATTCCTGAATTGCTGGGTCGTCTGCCTGTTGTTACTTATCTCAATCCGCTGGATGCAATAACCTTGCGTGAAATATTAATTACTCCAAAGAATGCACTCATAAAGCAATACCATAAATTATTTGATATTGAAGGCATTGATTTAACAGTAGATGAAGAAGTATATGATTTTATGGTAGCCAAAGCAATGGAATACAAGTTGGGCGCCCGTGGTCTTCGCAGTATTTGCGAGAGTATTTTAACGGATGCCATGTTTGAACTGCCCGGCAGCGATGAAAAAGTATTCCATCTCACACTTGACTACGCCGTGCATAAGTTTGATAAGAGCAAGCTGAGTATGCTCAAAGTGGCATAAAACGTAACAAGTACAAACTAAGAGTTTATAACCCTTTGCAGCTGCAAAGGGTTTTTTATTGAAGATTTAAGAGTTTCAGATACAATTGCAAAACCTGTTTGCTCTACTTTTACCGCATGCGCAAGTTGTTTTTTTCTTTGTTAATAATAGCAACTCTTTTTTCTCATGCTCAGGATGTAAAAGACAACTGGGATACTTATCTTGTACCTTTTGCAAAGGGTAATGGTTCTGTATTGGTGAATGTTGGAATAAAAGAAAAAGCCCCGGTTGAAGCATTGAAATACCTGGTAATAACCGGCGTTAAAGTGATTGACTGTACGCCCGATGGGTTTGCAACCGAAAAAGAATTTCAAACACTCTACAAAATTTCTGATGGTGTAGCTGCTTTAATTGAAAAGAAAAAAAGAAGTATTGCTGCCGGTACTGTTACTTATAATTGTGAACGGTTGGATTATTTCTATGTGAACGATACTACGCTTTTGCGTAAATACCTGAGTGATTATTACAAGGCCTTTTATACGCAGTATAATTTTACCATACGCATACAGGAAGATAAAGGGTGGGATAAATATTTAAACTTTCTGTATCCAAACGAAGAGGTTCTTGAATCCATGAAAAATCAAAAAGTGTTGTTGCAGTTGACAAAGGCGGGGGATAAACTTACAAAAGAACGCCTCATTTATCATACACTTCATTTTACTACTGAAGATGAACGCCGGCAGTTTTTTTTATGGGCCCATGAGCAAAAGTTTATGATGAATAAAGATGGTTTGTTTACTGATACATCAGCCCATCCATTTGGTTTAAAAATGTACCGGGCAGATAAACCAGATTTATCTACCATGAATCGCTTAACATTGTATCTTACAAAAGAAGCTGCACGCTTTAATGGCATATACAGCAGTTGGGAAACTTTTGTAATTAAAGATTAAATCAATCACATGCAGGATCTCATTAACCGCTTAATGGCAAAAGGTTTAACCGAGCAGCAGGCTTATGCTGCAATTGAGGTGATAAAAAATTTTGCCAAAGAAAAATTCCCCATCTTTGGTGGCGCCATTGACAAGCTTTTTGATAAGTATGGACCTAAAAACGAAGAAGAAGATTTTTTGGAGTGAGTTGAAGCTTCGCCTGCATCCCGCTTTAGAGTATTGTATTTACCGGCAATTGTTGCCACCTTAGAGTTATATTCCAATTAACATTGTAAAATAAATTGCTATGGGTACATTAAGAGTTACGGGCACAATTGATATTCATCAATTCTGGCCATTGGATTCATCTGATGCAGATACTACAAAACTGCAATTGTTAATCAATAACAAATCATTTCAATACCGTAAAACAGGCAGCAAAACATTCAAGACCACCAATGCATATGTGGGTGCCGTTTCAAAAGGGCAGGGAACGAAAGCAGTGATTACTATTTCAAAGAAAACAGGTGAGCAAAGTATTACCTGCCGCCTGCAGGGCGTAGATGCACCGGAACTGCACTATAAGGCTTCGGCACTTAAAACAAAGCCTTCGATTACACAAACCATGCGTGACGTCTTCAACAAAAACAACAAAGACAGAAGGCAGTACTATGCACAATCTTCAACTGTAGCACTGGCGAAACACCTGAAAAAATTTGCAGATAAAAATGGTATTGTGAAAGCTGTATTTGAAACAGAAGTTGACAGTCCTGCTGATGCTGTTGATACTTATGGCCGTTTTGTAGGAAATATCCGTATCGGTAAAAAGCTTGATATCAATCTATGGCTCGTTGAAAATGGATGGGGACATCCGGCATTTTATACATCCATGAGCAATGAAGAGATTGCTGCTTTTCTCAACGCATGGAAAAAAGGGAAAGCAAAAAGTGGAAGACCGGGGCGATCACTATCAAAGGATGCAGGCAGTTTTGACTGGAAGTTGTTGTATAACGAACCGCATAAAGATGCTGTCATAAAGTTTGCAATTGGTGATGATAAAGGAAAAGTACTGATGCCTAAAATCTTCAGACGGCAGGTGGCATGGATGGTTTCTAAAAAAGCGAAAGTGATTGACAGCAGTATTAAGTTTACAGATTATCTCAAGGAAAAACCTGACCAATTAGTTTTACTGGATGATTTTCTGGCCAATAGCATTAACTCAGCCACAGTTCGATATCTTCATGAATTTGTGGTTAAATCAAAAGTCATTAAAAACCCTGAAGAGATGGTATTTACAGAAAAAGCAGGTACCGTGGTGGATACAAATGGTCAAAAGTTGGTAAGCTGGTAAACTTATAAGATTTGCTGATAGGGTTGCAGTGTTTCAAACCTACTAGGTCACAGCATATCTAAGCGTAGGTCTATAAATTCCCTAAATTGCACCCCTGCATCATGGATAAATTCATTGTAAGCGCACGGAAGTACAGACCCCAGACTTTTGATACAGTAGTGGGGCAAAGTCATATTACCACCACGTTAAAGAATGCCATCAGTCATAATCAACTTGCGCATGCCTTTTTGTTTTGCGGACCCAGAGGCGTGGGCAAAACAACCTGTGCCAGAATATTAGCCAAAACGATTAATTGTGAAAACATTCAACCCAATGGAGAAGCCTGTGATGTATGTGTGAGCTGCAAAACGTTTAATGAAGGCACGAGTTTGAATATTCATGAACTGGATGCGGCGAGTAACAACTCTGTTGATGATATCCGTTCACTCATAGAACAGGTACGTTTTGCACCGCAGATGGGTAAGTACAAAGTGTATATCATTGACGAGGTACACATGCTCAGCTCCAGCGCCTTTAATGCATTTTTAAAAACACTGGAAGAGCCGCCCTCTTATGCAATATTCATTTTAGCTACTACGGAGAAACATAAAATCTTACCAACGATTTTAAGTCGCTGCCAGATTTTTGATTTCAAACGCATCACCATCAATGATACAGTAGAGCACCTGCAGGAAATTGCTGATAAAGAAGAAATAAAAGCAGAAGCACCGGCATTGCATGTGATAGCTCAAAAGAGTGAAGGCTGCATGCGTGATGCACTTAGCATACTGGATAAAATTGTAAGTTTTACTAATGGAGAACTTACATATCAAAATACACTTGAGCATCTCAACATTCTGGATGCTGATTACTTTTTTAAGTTTCTCGAAGCCATGCAGCAGCAAAATTTATCAAACGCCATGTTGCTTTATGACGATATCAACCGCAAAGGCTTTGAAGGCGATATGGTGCTGAATGCGTTTTCTGAATTTTTGAGAAACTTACTTGTATGCAAAGATGAAAAAGTGGCGAACCTGCTGGAAGTTGTAGAAAGTTTTAAAGACAAATACATTGCAGCGGCAAAAGTCACTTCAGCTTCATGGATTATTTCCGCATTAAACGTATTGAATGATGCTGAAATCAATTACAAACAAGCCCGCAATAAACGGCTGCATGTAGAACTTGCGTTAATCAAACTTACTTACCTGCAGCAAGCGCTCGACATAGCTTCACCTGATAAAAAAAAAGTAGCTGAGAAAGCGGTACAGTTCAGGGCGATAAAGCCGATTTCAGTTGACAGTGGGACGATGACAGATGACAGGAAAAAGCCGGTAGCCGATAGCCCGAAGTCTGAAGTAAATACAAGCACATCATCTGCCAAGTTGATCATTGAAGAACCGAAAGCCAAACCTTTATCAACTGTATCAACTTCGTCAACTGCATTCACACAACCCTCCACCAAAATTTCCTCCCTTGCCAAAATACGTGCACAGGTTGCAGAACAAAATAATCTCAACACAGAAAAAGCAAAACCTTTAAGTGAAGAAGAGTTGCAGGTAGCATGGAGAGAATTCATACTTAAGCTCAAAACGGCCAATAAACATTCTGTGGTTTCTACACTGGAAATGATGCAGTGTGATATGCGCAGCCCCGAGTTGTTTGAAATCACCTGTTTCGGCAATGTGCAGCTTGGGTTCCTCAAACAGGAAAAAACAGCCCTGCTGGAACATATTCAGCATTTCTTTCACAACCCGGCCATTAATATTCATGTGGAGCTGGTGGAAACACAGGAAGATGAAAACCCCGCCGACCGACCCCTCTCCACCAAAGAACAATTTTTGCGGATGGTGGAAAAATATCCGTTGGTGAAAGAGTTGAAAGATCGATTAGGGATGGAACTGGATTACTAAGGGTTCTAAAGGTTCAAGGGTTGAAGGGTTTAATGGTTGGTTTCCTTAGCATTTATTCTCTCAACTTTTAAATTTCTTGTGGAATTAGTGCCTGATTTACCAAGGCAAACCTGAAACCATTAAACCATCAAAACCTTTAAACCTTTTTCCTTAATTTCACGCCCTCAATTACTATCGTAAAAAACTATAATATATGGCTGAAGTAATCAGAATGCCGCTCCTGAGCGATACGATGACCGAAGGAAAGATTGTGAAGTGGAACAAGCAGGTGGGCGACAAAGTAAAAAGCGATGATGTGCTGGCTGATGTAGAAACTGATAAAGCAACCATGGAAGTGGTGGGCTATGCGGACGGCACCTTGTTATACATTGGTGTGCCAGAGGGCAAGGCCGCACAAATCAATGAAATCATTGCCATTGTAGGTAAAGAAGGCGAAGATTATAAAAGTTTACTGGATGGAGCTCCTGCCGCTCCCCAGGCTCCAGCCGCTGAAGCACCCGTAACCCCTAACACACAACCCGTAAATTCTTCTACCGGTGTTGATGCCGATGCACTCGCTTCACAACTTGGTGTTACGGTTATCCGCATGCCTTTGCTGAGCGATACCATGACCGAAGGAAAAATTGTAGCATGGAATAAACAAGTGGGCGATACAGTGAAGGCCGATGATAGCCTTGCAGATGTAGAAACCGATAAAGCAACGATGGAAGTAGTGCCTTATGTGGATGGCACACTGCTCTACACAGGTGTAGAAGCAGGGACTGCTGCCAAAGTAAATGGAGTGATTGCATTGATTGGAAAAACAGGAACTGATGTGAGCGGGTTGTTGAGTGCGTTGAAAAATCCGGGTGCAGCTACAAGCAGTAAGCCTCAAGCTGCAAGTTCTATACCTTCAAATAATCAAACTGCTTCAACTACTCAAACTGCTACCAGCACCCCTTCAGGGGATGGGGGCGCAAACGGTCGCATTAAAGCTTCTCCTCTTGCAAAGAAAATAGCTGCTGAAAAAGGAATTGACCTTCACGCTGTACAAGGCAGTGGTGATGGTGGCAGAATTATAAAAGCAGACGTTGATAATTTCGTGCCCGCCGCAGCTTCAGCGAAGGAGGGCAAACCTGCTGCTGCACCTGCTGCTCCTGTGATTGCATTTACACCCGGTGCCGGCGAAGGTTTTGTAGATACACCTAACAGCAATATGCGCAAGACCATTGCTCGTCGCCTGGGTGAAAGTATGTTTACCGCTCCGCATTTCTATCTCACCATGGAGCTCAATATGGATAATGCCATGGCTGCCCGTGCACAGATGAATGCCGTGAGCCCTGTAAAAATTTCCTTCCAGGATATGATGATTAAAGCATGTGCAATGGCGCTGCGTAAACATCCTGCGGTAAACTCATCATGGATGGGTGATTTCATTCGTACCTACAACCATATTCATATCGGCAGTGCTGTAGCAGTGGATCAGGGATTAATTGTTCCTGTGTTCAAGTTTGCTGATCAGAAAAGTCTGAGCCAGATTGCCAGTGAAGCCAATGTGTTGTATGATAAAGCACGCACGGGCAAACTGCAACCACAGGAGTTCAGCGGTAATACCTTTACCATATCTAATTTGGGTATGATGGAGATTGAAGAATTCACTGCCATCATCAATCCTCCCGATAGTTGCATCCTTGCCGTAGGCCGCATTAAAGAAATTGTGATTAAGAAAGGGGATGGAAGTTTTGGTACAACGAACGTTATGAAAGTAACATTGAGCTGTGATCATCGTTCTGTTGATGGCGCTGTTGGTGCCAGTTTCTTACAAACACTGAAGAAGTTTATTGAAAATCCTGTGACGATGCTGGTGTGAGGTTTTGGGTTGAAGGGTTGAATAGTTCAAAAAGTTTAATGGTTAAAATCCCGCTGAAATAGCGGGATTTTTTTGTTCTTTAAAGAAACGGCCATTTTAGAGTTTGTAAACAACAAAATGAAATGCTACGGTTGTATTTCCCGGCGGGCCTGTAATGGATGAACCTCCGGGACTTTGTGTTACCCGCAGTTTACCGTTTACTGCTTTTGTCATTGCAAAATTTACACCCTCAAACTGCCGGATATTTGTAACAATAGTAATGTAACCTTCATCAGTATAAGTTTCCCCATTTATTGTTATGTCTTTCTCTCTTGTACTTTCATTATAAAAAACAGAAAAGTTACCGGTACCGGAAACAACTTCACCAAACTGTCCTACAAGCCCCATACAAATGGGCACCAGGTTAGTACTACCGGTTTGGCCTCTTGTAATTTTTCCATTTACATTAAAATTGCCATTAACAGCTCCGAAATTGCCAATTACAGCACCACCATCAAAAAAAGACAACCGGTTAATTTGCACAGGCGCTTCAAAAATAGCTCCGCCTTCTGCAAAAAAATGAAGCCGTCTGTTCGTGTTGGTAGTACCTGCGCCAACAATGGCAAGTGCATTGGTTCCAAAACCATTATAAACAATTCGTCCTGCATTCGCTTCTTTTCCTGCAATACCAGCTCCAAATTCAAGAAAATTCAAGCCTTCAATTTTAACTCCTCCGTTAATATGCAATTTTGCACCTGATGGAATAATACCAAGACCGGTATTTCCAATTGAAGTAATATTCAAATGGTATCCACTATTATCAGCTATGCTGAAACCATCGATTGGAGTGGTGGTGCCATTAGCACCGGTTCTTAAATACCATGCATTTGCCGAAGCACTATTCCTTATTTTTATGGCCGCACCTTGCCCGTTTAAAGAAGTTTCAGTACCAAGTATACTAAGCTTTGCTGAAGGCGTACCATCACCTATCCCAATATTTTGTGCTTTTGCAGTGTGTTTGATTATGAGTAACAGTGCTAAAAAATAAATGACCCGCATATAATATATTTTGACATAAAAATATTGAGCAGCTACAGTAAAAGAAATTACACTTTTGTGTGATGTGGTTTATTTGATTTTCATATTATTGATTAGTTCTTGTTTTAGCATGCTGCTATACTTAACATGAGAAGTCAAATGTTTTTGTCAATACATGTTCCCTGCTTACATCTGTACAATAAACATTGATGTATATTTTGGCCAACAATTAAATTCTTAGATGCTGTAACCGCACACTTCAAATTACATCCGGCTTCGGGAACATTATTTAAGACACGAATCAAGGTATTAGATGTAAGAACTCAGCACCGGTTTTAGTTGATGCGTTTAAGTAATGAGTAAAATTAAATGCGTTTGGGCTTTACTGTAATAACATGATTATTTTAATTCAACTGCGGATCAATGGGATAATTCACAAGCTGTTCATATTGTCCGCCCATTTGTAATAATGATTTTTTCCAGATACTTTGTTCATCATTTTCAAATACTAATTGCCTGGTGGCCTGTACTGTGAGCCAGCTTTTTTCTTTGAGTTCATCATCCAATTGCCCGCTGCTCCAGCCACTATAACCGAGATAGAAACGAATCTTTGTTTCATCCAGTTCACCTTTTAGTAATAGAGCAATTACCGTTTCAAAATCACCACCCCAGTAAATGCCTTTGGCAAGTGCCTGTGCATTGGGTATAACATTAGGCAGTTGATGTAAAAAGTGAAGTGTATCCTGCTGTACAGGTCCACCGTAAAACACGTCAAAATTTATTTCTGGTAGTGCATCAATTAAATGGCCCAGTTTATGTTCCGTCCTTCGGTTAAGTACCAGTCCAAAACTTCCCTGTTCTGTATGCTCACATAAAAGCACTACGGAGCGCATAAAGTTGGGGTCTTTTAAAAACGGGTCAGAAATAAGTAATATGCCTTCTGCAGGTTCAATCATAGCCTTAAATTACGGTTGATTTTATAAAAACTTCGAAAGTATTTTATGGAACTGTAAAACAACGTTAAAAAAAATGATGAATCTTTGATTTGTTCAGAGTATGGGGGCGGAAGGGTATTTTTGCCAAACCCAAAAACTGCACAGTATTTAAGAATTGTATGAAGAATAAAAAGATTTTCCCCGCTATTATAGCCCTTATCACCCTTTCCCTGCTGGGAATCATTTATGTGCAGGTTAACTGGATAAAAACACAGGCTGAGCTTAAAGAAGATCAGCTTGTTATGAAGCTGTTTGATATAACGCAGGAAGTAGGGGAAGATTTGGTAGCACAAACCGGCAGCAAGTTTAACAGCGTAGTGCCCTTACCAGGCATGAAATTTCCCGGCGATGCACTGGATATTTACAGGCAATATTCTGCAGCCTACAGGTTTACCCTCTTTGAAGTAAAAGAAAAAATCAATAAAGCATTTTTAAAGCATGGGTTGAAGGATACCAAATTTGAATTTGCCATTGCCAGTGATAATATTTATGGACATTATCCTATGAAAACAAACCGGTTTATGGATATGGCACTGGATTCTGTTCACAATAAAAAAAGTTTTTATCCATTAACACCCATAGGCGGTAGTTTATTAGAAAGCCTTGCGCCTGATGAAGTACTGATTATAGTGGTGCCGGATTACAAGAGTTATATCTTTCAGTCATTAGGATGGTTAATTG
>CAYPBV010000083.1:0-15362 GCA_964409025.1 uncultured Chitinophagaceae bacterium
CGTCAAGACTTGTATGATTAAACCACACCATCACGCCATGCCCGTATCCATATTTACACATGGGGCAGGCATCTCTGCCTTTATCCACCCCGCTTAGATGTAAAGGTTCAAATGCTGGACAATTATCATCCCGTTCCAAACCGCTTTGCAATCCGGTTTTTTGTTGCGGATAATCAGGGATATTTCTTCCGAGATAAATATTTCTTGTGGCATAGTAAATGCCATTTTTCAATTCAGTGGTGAGTACACCATTTCCTCCTCTCAGTTCCATTCGGTTTCTATCTTCAGCTTTTAAAAACGTATCATCATCAAATACATATTCATCAATATAATATTCAGTAAAGCCCGCTTCTTTAATGGTTGGGTGTATATGTTTTGCAGCCGAACTATTGGGGTATGAGGCAGGAATCAAGGTGTAAAATTTATACTCACCTTTATCATTGGTGCGCATCCATCCACGAATGTAACCATGCCGTTTGCCCCAGCCTTTACTGCCATGGGAATACAATCCTTTTTGATCAGTATGATACACATAAAGAATCACATTTGGTGCGGGTGTTATGCCATCGGCTTTATAAATCACACCACTTACAACCAGTTTGGGGCCATCCTCAAAAAAGTCTGGTAAAGTATCAATGTGGTTTAGTTTGGAGAAAGGAACCGGGCTTTCATAGATAGCCTCACAACCTTCACAAGCGCCGCCCACCACTTTGTCTTTTGGATTGGGTTTGTTTACCTGTGCACAGGAAACTATAGGCAGCATAAAAATCAGCAGGGCAGTAATAAGGACTGTAGATTTCATCTTTTACAATTTTGTGCATCGAAGTTGTAATAAAGTCATGCCACAGGAAAATGATTTACACAGCCTGTTTCTTTTTCTTGACATGCAGCAATTCTTTATTTCATCCGTTAAAACATGCAGATGGTGTAAGAATATTTTACAGCCTTTATTAGTACATTTAATTTGTATTATGCAACTATCTGCAATTATCATCAGGTATAAGTTGGATCACTTGTTCATCTGGCTGTTCATCTTAGGTGCATGGTTCTTTTTGCGGTATGAGGATTTTGCATTACCTGCCACTGCCTTTAAAGTTACACTTATAAAAGTGATTGATTTGGCAGCTATGGTTTACATCACTAACTATATGTTAATCCCCGCACTCTTGTATAAAAAACGTTATGTTCTTTTTGTAATCAGCTTTATCAGTTTAATAACCATAAGCAGTTTGTTGAAGATGAATATACTGGGACATCTTACCAATAATCCAAATCTGCTGAGTTTTAGTGGTAACTGGAAAGCAAGAGTTTATGATAATGTTATTCCGCATTTTTTTCTGGTATTAGCTGGTGCTGCATTTAAGTTGATGTTTGATTTTAATGATGCACAAAAGAAAATAGCTGAAATGGCCAGGCAAAAAGCTGAAGCGGAGCTGAGTTTTTTAAAATCACAAATCAATCCGCATTTTTTATTCAATTCACTGAATACTATTTACTTTTTAATTGAAAAAGAAAATAAAGAAGCAAGGGAAACCCTTCACCGTTTTTCTGAAATGCTGCGTTATCAGTTATATGAAGCTAATGGCAATAATATACCTGTTGAAAAAGAAATTGAGTTTCTGAAAGATTATGTGCATTTACAAAAACTCCGGAAAGAAGATACGTGTCAAGTGCATTTCAGTTATCCGCATGATTTGAACGGAGAACGCATCGAGCCATTACTTTTGTTATCCTTTGTAGAAAATGCATTCAAGCATGTGTCCCATAAACAGTCTGGAAACAATTACATAAACATTCAACTGCAGAAAAAAGACGGGCAATTGATTTTTGATGTGCAAAATTCAAAAGATAATGCTGCAGGTACTGAAGTGTCTGGCGGCATCGGTTTGCAAAATGTAACACGAAGATTAGCGTTGCTTTATCCCGGAAGGTATGATTTAAAGATTGAGAATATGGAAAATTATTATTCTGTTCGTTTAAAACTTAAATTATAAATGAAGCTCCATGTTATAATAATAGATGATGAACCACTTGCAAGAAAAGGGTTGAAAGAATATGTAGCTGATATTGATTTTTTACAGCTTACCGGCGAGTTTGACAATCCGCTTAAAGCAATGGATTTAATAAGCAGGGGAGAAGTTCACCTCATTCTTTTGGATATTCAAATGCCAAGAATCACGGGACTGGATTTTTTAAAAACACTGCATCATGCACCTCCTGCTGTAATTACTACCGCTTATCCGCAATTTGCAATTGAGGGATTTGAGTTGAATGTATTGGACTATTTAGTGAAGCCGGTTTCATTTGAACGTTTTATCAAAGCAGCACTTAAAGTAAAAGAATACTATGAGTTGCGTGAGCAAAATAAACCTTTGCAGCAGGAGTCAACAGCACAAAAGGATTTTTTTATTAAGGCTGATAATCAACTGGTACGTATTGCGTTTGATGAAGTGCTGTTTGTTGAAGCATTACAGAATTATGTGTGTATTCATACAGCAGCCAATAAGTACATCAGCTATCTTACCATGCGTTCGGTTGAAGAGTACCTGCCTGCTGCTCAGTTTATCAAAACACACAAATCTTTTATCGTTAATTCAAAAAAAATAGATGCTTTAGAAGCAAATGAAATTCTCATCAGCACATATCGCATCCCCATCAGCAGGAGTGAAAAAGAGGTGGTAATGGAACAGTTGCTGAAGAATCGATTGTTGAAACGATGATTCTGTTTTGAGCCATTATGCAAGTGTTACTCCCCGGGATGATAAATCCTTTCTGCATTCCTGAATACTTCTTCTTTATTCAGTGTCATCCGTTTTGTCTGTTGAAATCGATATAACTGCACCTGATCATCAAAATGTTTACTGCCTGGTCTTGCACTGGCGCCATACATGTTTACTGTTTCAATTTGGGGCAGACTATCTTTTGCAAAACGAATGAACATAACCAAACCATCCCCACCAACCGATTTTAATTTGCCATCTTTATACTTTTCTGTCCATTGCGGCGAAAGCAAATCTGGAAAGCCCCACAATGGATACTCCTTCTCGCCACGGACTAATTTTTGAACATCGCCCAACACCACATCATCTTTTCCAAAATGTTTCATCATATACGCATACACAGCATCATATGTGGAAACGCATTCGGCTTTTGTGAGTGAACGGGCATCCTGCCCCTCCATTATTTTTTTTACATGTTCATACACCAACAGGAAAATAGCAGCGCCTTTACTGCTGCTGTCGCCTTTTCTATCCCATTGCTGAAAAGTAGTAATGATTTTATTTAATTGCGGATAGTCATCTGCCTTCAGCAGTAACATGGAATCAATATTGTATGGATAGGCTAACTGTTTAGGTAATTGCTTATCAAATTTGATTTGCTTGAAACGTTCATAACTCAACTTCTCATTGTCCAGTAATTCATACATGCGAATGCTTCTGTTATTATGATAGTTTTCCCAGCCATCTGCTTTTGGAAACGAAGCGGGATTGAGATTGTCATTTTTACCGCTTGCAAAAAACGAACTGTGATTGGTGTTAAATACAATACCGCTTTTTGGGTTGATGTACTGCGGCAGTTGATGAAATGAGCGAAATCCTGTCCACAGTGTTTTGGATGAATTGCCGGGTAAGGTTTTTCGCCAGTCATATTGTGGTGCGGCATCACGCACAGGTATCAATCCATTGTTTACATAAAAGATGGTGTCGTATTTATCGGCGTACATAATATTAAACATGGAAAGCCGCTGGTCTTTAATCGCATTATAGAATTGGGTAAAGTTTTTTGCTTTATCCATTTCATACCACTGCTCCATAGCACGTATATCCATGTTGGCACCGAGCCGGATAGAAAATACGCCCTGCTTATTTATCATGGTAGCACCATATTTACTCCAGTAAACAGTTCGGCCAACTGCTACGGGAACACCTTTGATACGCAGTTTAATTTTCTTTTGCTCTAAATCAACCCACTGTCCGTCAAATTTGTATTGGTTCTTATTTGCCGGATTCATTTCCAGTTGAAATACATCTACACGGTCGCAATAATTGACGGTGTGAGCCCAGCCGAGATGCTCATTAACACCATGTAGTATACATAGCCCTCCTGCAAGCAGTCCTCCATGCACATTCAATCCTTCTTCGCTGTTGATATGTGCTTCATAAAATGCCTGTGAGCCTGTATTGGGCTGATGTGCATTTACCAGTAAGAATGCTTCACCTGTTGTTGTTTTGTCAGGATGCACACTCATGGTATTGCTTCCTTTATTCGTGTTGTTGATGTCTGGTGCCAGCCAAATTCTGTTGGCATAAATTCTCCGCAGCATATCATCAGCGCCATTAAAAACAGTTAAAGCCAAAACAGAAGAAGCAATATAATCTTCAGTGGTTACAGGAAATAGTTTTTTGTGCAGCCATTCTTCTTTATGCTTCATCGCATAATCGTTAATGCCCTGCACATAAGCGTTCATCACTTTTACAAAAGCAGGAGTTAGGGCATTCCATTTTTCTTTGGTGATTTCACGGCAGCGGAATAATGCAAATGCATAATCACCTGCTGCGCCGGCTTTACCTAATACGCTGCCCATTAAGTTTTTCGCAGGCAGTACTACTTCCTGTATACTTTTGAAATCATCCTCGGCATGCGCCCATGCCAGACCGTAAGCAACTTCGGCATCAGTTTTGGCAAAAATGTGCGGAACACCAAAACTGTCACGTACAATAGTAACTTTTGAAGGGTCAATTTTTGTTTGTGCATATGTATTGCCGGCGATAAATAATAATGCCCAAATGGTGTGTTTTACATTCATGATTCTTGCAGCGTTTTAGGTAAAAGGTAGTATTTATTGTCTTTTTTTAAATTTTTTTCGGATAACATCCTGCACATTTACATCCTCTAATTTACTTTCCAGCCAACTGATAATATCTAAGTAAAGGAATGCCCTTGTTTCAAAACGGTTGCCTTCATATTTACGGATGCGTTGCAGCAGTTTTTCAAAAGCCGGCTTTAATTTATCAGGTGTAAGTTTAAACGAGCGGCGGAGGAATGCAAATATTTCTTCCTCTACAGCGGACAGGTTTTGCATCTTGCCCATAAAACGATACACTGATTTAATGAGATGCTCCAGTAAATCAAAATTACCCAGTTCATAATGAGCTATCAAATGCAGCAAACGTGCATAGCATTGCAGGTCTGTTCTCAAATCTACTTTCCAGTGAATAATTTTATTAAGATACTCTACTGCTTTTTCATTATTACCGCTGCCAAAATACAAACAAGCGATCTTATAATAAAAGACAAGGATTCGATGACGGTCTAAGTACAAATCATATTCATCTAATTTTTCTTCAATATGCGGAACCAGTCGTAATCCTTCGGTAAATGTTCCTTCCAGGAAGTGCTTGTTGATCTTGGCGATGTACAGATACACGAAGCACAGCATGCGGTAGTTTTCGTTTTGCTGAACTACTTTCCGTTGTGTAAATTTTTCAAATCGTAAAATGGCTTCATTCAACTTTACTTCATTTTGTAAATCAAAATGGGCGCCCATTACATTATGCATCGCTTTAATGTAGTGTGCTGTTTCTGCTTCCAGCATGCCCTCATACCTGTCAAACAAATCCACCCACTTTTGCGTGTAACGATAAAACAATAAGTAATCCTGGCGGATAAAGGCCACCCAGCAATATGATTGATATAAATACAACTGCTCATAAAATCCAACAAGGTAATCAGCTTGGGCAGGCACATGTGCATCAAAATATTTTTTTACATCACCGGCTTCCCGTTCATTTCTTGCTACACCATTTTTAATATACCAACTGTAAAGCTGCAGTGATAAATCTGAGAGCTGGTTAATGATGCTGATGCGTTCGTCTGTTTGCTCTGATTCGGTTGTTAGTTCATCGGCACGGTTTTGCATGCTGCGGGTGATGTACAGCGATTCTATCTTTTTTTCAAAAAATAAAATCTGTTGCAGGTACGTAAATTGCTGATAGGTTTTTGCCTGCTCTTTCATCTTGTCCAGCACTTTCAAACTTTGCAAATACAATCCTTTGTTGTAAAGGATCCTTGCAAAATCCATTTGTTCATGCAGTTGAATGGTAATGTTGTCATCCTGCTTAATCAAACGAAGGCTGGAGAGAATCAGCTTGTATAAATGTGCCTTTAAATTGGAGAGTTGTTGTTTTTTAATACTTCTGTTTTTGGATAACATCGCTGTTTCGTCATACTCTGTCATTTTATCCATTGCGTCAAATAACTGTATCACTTTTAAGTCAGCAGAAGCTGAGTTGCGTTTCATATACAGCTTAAAATTGCGTTTCTCGCTCTTTTCCAGCGATTTAACGAGTTGAAAGGTTGTATCTGTGCTTTTGTTGGGCATCGTAATTCAAAAAGGCTCAAATCCTTTGCAGGCAAGGGTTTCAGTAATTGTAAGCGTATTTATCAGCCGTAAAATACATACAATTATGGTTTGACAGAGGCGAACCTTAAAATTAATTTCGGTAATCTGTTGAACAACTTACTCTTAGCAAACGACTGTAAGTAATTCATGCCATATACAATCAGTAGTTATGAGCGATAAAAAAGTACACATTTTTGATACCACACTTCGGGATGGAGAACAGGTGCCCGGTTGTAAACTCAATACAAAAGAAAAGGTTGAGCTTGCATTGAAATTAGAGGAATTAGGTGTAGATATCATTGAAGCAGGTTTCCCCATTTCTAGTCCCGGCGATTTTGAAAGTGTTCATCAAATTGCAACCAAAATTAAAAATGCTGTTGTTTGTGGTTTAACCCGTGCCGTTCAAAAAGATATTGAGGTGGCGGCAGAAGCATTGAAGCCTGCAGTTCGTCCCCGTATCCACACAGGTATTGGTTCCAGTGATAACCACATCAAATACAAGTTTAATTCTACACGTGAAGAAATATTGGAACGTGCCATTGCAGCGGTTACACTGGCCCGTAACTATACTGATGATATTGAATTTTATGCTGAGGATGCCGGCCGGGCTGATTTGGAATTTTTAGCACGTCTTACCGAAGCTGTTATTAAAGCAGGTGCAACAGTGGTGAACATTCCTGATACAACCGGATTTTGTTTGCCGCATCAATATGCGGAGAAGATGAGTTACCTCATGAATCATGTGCCTAATATTGATAAAGCGATTCTTTCCTGTCATTGTCATAATGATCTGGGTTTGGCCACTGCCAACTCCATAGCAGGTGCTATTGCAGGTGCCCGACAAATTGAATGTACGATCAACGGCATAGGTGAACGTGCCGGTAACACATCACTGGAAGAAGTGGTGATGACCATTCGCAAACATCCTGAACTTGATTTGTACACAGACATCAACCCCAAATTGTTATTGCCCATGAGCCGTTTGGTTTCTGATACCATGCGTATGGTGGTGCAGCCGAACAAAGCAGTAGTGGGTGATAATGCATTCTCCCATTCAAGTGGTATTCACCAGGATGGATTTTTGAAAGAAGCCACTACATATGAAATCATTGCCCCGGAAGAAGTGGGTGCTGATACTTCCAAAATTGTACTTACGGCACGGAGTGGGCGAAGTGCATTGGCTTATCGTTTCAAGAATCTGGGTTATGGTTTTGACCGCAATCAGGTGGATGAACTTTATGAAAAATTCTTAAAGATTGCTGATTCTAAAAAAGAAGTGGAAGATGCTGATTTAAAAGTATTGGCAGATTCAATCACTGTAGCTGTATAAAAAATATGGGTCAAACATTATTTGAGAAAATCTGGAACAGGCACGTTGTTAAAACAATTGACGGCGGACCTTCTGTATTGTATATCGACAAGCACTTTATTCATGAAGTAACAAGCCCGCAGGCTTTTAACGGATTGAATAAAAGAGGCATTAAAGTATTTCGTCCGCAACAAACAGTGGCAACGGCTGATCATAATGTGCCAACGCTCAATCAACATTTACCCATTAAAGAAGAACTCAGCCGAAAGCAGGTGGAAGCATTGATCAAAAATTGTACAGAACATGGAGTGGAGTTGTATGGCCTTGGTCATCCTTACCAGGGTATTGTGCATGTAATTGGCCCCGAGTTGGGAATTACCCAACCGGGTATGACGATTGTTTGCGGAGACAGTCACACATCAACCCACGGTGCGTTTGGTGCTATTGCATTTGGTATTGGCACTAGTGAAGTGGAAATGGTATTGGCAACTCAATGTTTACTGCAAACAAAACCGAAGTTGATGCGCATTAATGTAGAAGGAGAATTGAAGAAAGGCGTAGTGTCAAAAGATATTGTACTTTATATTTTATCAAAAATTTCTGCCAGTGGTGCCACAGGTTATGCAGTGGAATTTGCAGGAAGCGCTATCCGTTCCTTAAGTATGGAAGCACGCATGACCATTTGTAACATGAGTATTGAAATGGGCGGGCGTTGCGGTTTGATTGCACCTGATGAAACAACATTCAATTACATCAAAGGAAGAAAATTTGCGCCACAGGATTTTGAGAAAGCTGTAGCAGAGTGGAAGCAATTGTATTCCGATGCTGGTGCATTGTTTGATAAAGAAATTTTTATTGATGCAGCAGATATTCAACCAATGATTACTTATGGTACAAACCCCGGCATGGGTATTCCTGTAACCGGTACCATACCTACTACTGAAACCATCAATGATAATGATAAGAGTGGTTTGAATAAATCACTTGCATACATGGGATTACAACAAGGAGCGCCAATTAAAGGGCAAAAAGTAGATTATGTATTTATTGGGAGTTGCACCAATTCAAGAATCGAAGATTTAAGAATGGTGGCATCATTTATAAAGGGAAAACAAAAAGCAACTGATGTAGAAGTTTGGATTGTACCCGGCAGTAAACAGGTAGAAGCACAGGCAAAAGCAGAAGGCATTGATAAAATATTTGAAGAAGCAGGATTTATATTACGTCAGCCCGGTTGCAGTGCCTGCCTCGGTATGAATGAGGATAAAATTCCTTCAGGTAAATATTGCATCTCTACATCCAACAGAAATTTTGAAGGAAGACAGGGTGCGGGTGCCAGAACATTATTGGCAAGTCCGTTAACGGCAGCAGCTGCGGCAGTAACGGGAGTTGTAACGGATGTAAGAGAATTGTTGAATTGATAACCGGTTAATCGAAAATTAATAATGGCGAAAGCATTTACAACTATAACATCAAGATTTGTTCCTCTCAATATTGAGAATGTGGATACGGATCAGATCATTCCTGCACGTTTCCTGAAAGCAACCACCAGGGACGGGTTTGGGAAAAACTTATTTCGTGACTGGCGTTATACAAATGATGATGAGCAGAAACCCAAAGCTGAGTTTGTATTAAATCAGCCGCAGTACAGTGGAGAGATTTTAGTTGCTGCCAAAAATTTCGGTTGTGGTTCCTCACGTGAGCATGCTGCATGGGCGCTTGCTGATTATGGATTTCGTGCAGTAGTGAGCAGCTTCTTTGCAGATATTTTTAAGAACAATGCATTAAACAACGGGTTGTTGCCGGTTACAGTGAGTGAATCTTTCTTACAAAAATTATTTACTCTGGAAAATGAAGCAACACTTACTATCAATTTAGAAACACAAACCATTATCATTGATGCATCTGGAGAAAGCGAAAACTTTGAAATTAATGCTTACAAGAAAACATGCATGCTCAACGGTTATGATGATATTGATTATTTGCTGAGTATGAAGACTGAAATAGAAAATTTTGAAAACGCTTAACATAAATCTGAAATCGTAAATCTAAAATCTTAAATGAATAAACGAATTGCCATATTAAACGGCGACGGTATCGGACCTGAAGTAACAGCACAATCTATAAAAGTTTTAAAAGCTGTTGCTGCACAATTCAATCATGAATTTAGTTTTCGTGAAGCATTGATTGGTGCTGATGCTATTGATAAAACAGGGACTGCATTGCCTGAAGAGACAATTGATATTTGTTTAGACAGTGATGGTGTTTTGTTTGGTGCTGTTGGTCATCCCAAGTATGATAATGACCCGGCTGCAAAAGTTCGTCCTGAGCAGGGAATACTGGGTATAAGAAAAGCATTGCAACTGTTTGCAAACATTCGCCCTATTACTACTTATGCTTCTTTACAACATTTATCGCCGCTCAAAGCAAAACAACTCGAAGGTGTTGATTGTGTCATCTTTCGTGAATTGACCGGTGGCATTTACTTTGGTAAAAAGCATACGAGTGAAGATGGTAATTATGCCAGCGATGAATGCAGTTACAGCAGAAGCGAAATTGAACGTATTGCTCATCTCGCCTTTCAATATGCACAAAAACGAAAAAGGAAAGTAACGCTTGTTGATAAAGCCAATGTATTGGATACATCCAGGTTATGGCGTAAAACGGTACAGGCTATTGCACCGCAGTACAGTGATGTAACGATTGATTATATGTTTGTTGATAATGCAGCGATGCAACTCATCCTCAATCCCAAACAATTTGATGTGGTGTTAACCGAAAATATGTTTGGCGATATCATCAGTGATGAAGCAAGTGTTTTAGCAGGGTCATTAGGTATGTTGCCTTCTGCATCTGTGGGTAATGGTACTGCTTTGTTTGAACCTATTCATGGTTCATATCCGCAGGCAGCAGGTAAGGACATTGCAAATCCGTTGGGTTCCATTCTTTCAACAGCAATGATGCTTGACCATTTTGGTTTAACAGAAGAAGCTACTGTTATTCGTGAAGCAGTTGACTGGACTTTGCAAAACAATTTTGTAACAAAAGATATTGACCCGGTTAATTTCTATTTCACAAGTACCATAGGTGATTTAATTGCTGATTATGTAAGCGGAAAAATTCCGGGCTCCGTTAAAAAAGAAAATATCGAACTGCGTAAATCGACGATTATATAACAACGTCTGTTAGCGAAGCAGGAAAATATTTTCAACCAGTTCTTTGCAAAAGTTCAATTAAGGCGGTATATTCGTTTTCACAACAAACACAGATGTTGATAAGCAGATTATATAATAGTATCATTTCCACAGTCAATATTATTGTGGTTATCATTATTATTCCTGCATTCAACGGAGGTGGAAGTTGTATTTAAAACGAATTCAAAACAAAACATACAGACCCGCCTCCCTCGAGGCGGGTCTTTTTATGCCCCCATCCCCTAAAGGGGAGTGAGGCAAGAGGCTGATAAAATGTAAATGAATATTTATATTAAGTTTTAAAAATGGGTACTTTATATAACTATTAGTACAGTATAAAAACACCCCTTTAGGGGATGGGGGCTTTTATGGCAATATATTATAATAACGAAACCATTCTCTATCTCAACGGAGAATTTGTAAAAGCAGCAGAAGCAAAGATGGACTTCTACAGTCAATCCTTGCACTATGGCTACAGTGTGTTTGAAGGTATCCGTTCGTATAAAACGATAAACGGTGAAACAAAAATCTTCAAGGCAATTGAACATTTTGAGCGATTGAAAAATTCAGCTGCTGCACTGAACATGCCGTATCACTGGACAACTGAAGAACTGATTGCGGCAACGTATGAAACATTGAAACGAAACAATGTTCAGGATGCTTATATACGTCCGGTTGTTTATGCACCAGCCAATATGAAGTTTGATGTAAATGAAGAGTCATTCATTGTAATTGAAGCATGGGAAATGCAGCCGTTTTTGGGTGATAAGTTATTACGTGTAATGACTTCATCTTTTCAACGTCCTAATCCGAAAGGTTTTCATATACATGCAAAAGCGGCAGGGCATTATGTAAATTCTATTTTGGCAAGTCAGGAAGCAAAAGCAAAAGGATATGACGAAGCATTGCTGCTGGATATGAATGGTTTTGCAGCAGAAGCACCCGGTGCCAATTTATTTTATGAGAAAGAAGAAAAGTTGGTAACCCCTGCACTGGGAAACATTTTGCCGGGGATTACAAGAGCAACAGTATTAGAATTATGCAAAGAATTAAATATTGAAGTAGAAGAAAAATTCTTCACACTGGAAGAATTGAAAACTGCTGATACGGCTTTCTATTGCGGTACGGCTGCTGAAGTGATTGGCATGAGGAGTTTGGATGATTATGAATTTCCCAAACCATGGATGGAAACGGCAAGCAGAAAAATTCAAGAAGCATATAAATGCAGGGTTATAGAAAAGGAATATAAACAAGAACCGGAATTTGTATGAGATGAGTAATGTCTCTTCCTTCACGGGTGGGGCGGCAGAGACTACAACAGGCAAGATGATTAAAAGGGGTGGGTTGCTGAATAGAATTACCAAACGTACAAGAGTGCGACGCAACAAAAGATAAATAGTAGTACAACAGCTAAGTACAAAAAATAAAATGGCAGAACTAAATAAATATTCGAAAGTTTTAACGCAGGATGAAACACAACCTGCCGCACAGGCCATGCTGTATGGTATTGGTTTAACAGAAGAGGATTTAAAGAAGCCGCAGATTGGTGTGTGCAGTATGGGTTATGATGGCAACACCTGTAATATGCATCTCAATGATTTGGCTAAAGATGTAAAGCAGGGTGTGTGGCAAAATGAGATGGTGGGTTTGATATTTAATACCATCGGCATCAGTGATGGCATCAGTAATGGTACAGATGGTATGCGGTATTCATTAGTGAGCCGTGATATCATTGCTGATAGTATTGAAGCTGTTTGTGGTGGTTTTTATTATGATGGATTAATTGCATTGCCGGGCTGTGATAAGAATATGCCGGGTGCTGTAATGGCAATGGGCCGGTTGAACCGTCCGTCAATTATGGTATACGGAGGAACTATTGCTGCAGGTCATTACAAAGGTGAAGAGTTGAATATCATTTCAGCATTTGAAGCATTGGGTAAAAAAATTGCCGGTACCATAACGCCTGAAGATTTTAAAGAAGTAGTGAAACATAGCTGTCCCGGTGCAGGTGCATGCGGTGGCATGTACACAGCTAATACGATGGCAAGTGCCATTGAAGCACTGGGAATGAGTTTGCCTTATTCATCTTCCAATCCTGCCATGAGTGAAGAAAAGAAAAAAGAATGTTTGGATGCAGGCAGAGCTATCAAAGTCTTGCTTGAAAAAGACATCAAGCCAAAAGATATCATGACGAAGAAAGCATTTGAAAATGCCATCACACTCATTATGATTTTTGGTGGAAGTACCAATGCTGTGCTGCATTTGATTGCGATGGCAAAAAGTGTGGATGTAGATTTGAGTATTCATGATTTCCAACGCATTAGTGATGCAACGCCTGTGCTGGCAGATTTTAAACCAAGCGGAAAATTTTTAATGCAGGAGTTGCATACACATGGTGGCGTGCCTGCCGTAATGAAATATTTATTGGATAAGGGGCTGCTGCATGGTGATTGCATAACCGTTACCGGAAAAACAGTTGCAGAGAATCTAAAAGACATCAAAGCAATTGATTTTAATGAACAGAAAATAGTTTATCCGTTAGAACAGCCTATTAAGGCAACGGGTCATTTGCAAATATTGTTTGGCAATCTGGCGGAGAAAGGGAGTGTTGCAAAAATCAGCGGCAAAGAAGGTGAGCGTTTTGAAGGTCCTGCAAGAGTGTTTGATGGTGAAAAAGATTTAGTGGCAGGTATAGCAAATGGCAGAGTAAAAAAAGGTGATGTGGTTGTTATTCGTTACGAAGGTCCGAAAGGTGCTCCGGGTATGCCTGAAATGCTGAAACCAACTTCAGCCATTATGGGTGCAGGTTTGGGTAAAGATGTGGCATTGATAACTGATGGACGATTCAGTGGCGGCAGTCATGGTTTTGTGGTGGGGCATATTACTCCGGAAGCATTTGATGGTGGTACCATCGCTTTGGTAGAAGATGATGATGTGATTGAATTGGATGTTGCTACAAAGAAGATGACGTTGAAAGTAAGTGATGAAGTATTGGCAGAGCGCAGAACGAATTGGAAGCAACCAAAATTGAAAGAAACAAAAGGAGTATTGTATAAATATGCAATGTGTGTGAAAGATGCGAGTGAAGGTTGTGTAACGGATGCATAACCCCCTCCGCCCCCTGAAGGGGGAACTGCTTGGCGCAGCCCAGCATGTTATACAAAATAATTAAAAGCTAACAGGTTGATTTGTGATGAGTAAAAAAAATATTATATGAGTACTGTTGCAACAATTGAAGAAAAGAAAACTGAACAAAAGGAAACTTCAAAAGAAGTTTCAGGTGTTACCAAGTCCCCCCTTCAGGGGGCGGAGGGGGTTCCTATTAGCGGGAGCGAAGCTGTGCTCGAGGCATTGATTGCTGAAGACGTAACTACGTTGTTTGGTTATCCCGGCGGTGCCATCATGCCTATCTACGATGCATTGTATGATTACAAAGAAAAGTTGCAGCATATATTGGTGCGTCATGAGCAGGGAGCAATTCATGCAGCGCAGGGTTTTGCAAGAGCAAGTGGTAAAACTGGAGTTGTGTTTGCAACAAGCGGTCCCGGTGCAACGAATTTAGTAACGGGTTTAGCTGATGCGATGATTGATTCAACACCCATCGTGTGTATCACCGGTCAGGTGTTTGCACATTTATTAGGAACTGATGCATTTCAGGAAACAGATGTGATTAACATCACAACACCAGTTACCAAATGGAATTATCAAGTTACGGATGCGAATGAAATTCCGCATGTGTTGGCCAAAGCCTTTTACATAGCAGGCAGCGGAAGACCAGGCCCTGTGTTAATAGATATTACCAAAAATGCCCAACTTCAAAAATTTGAATACGAAGGGTATAAAAAATGTGAACATATCAGAAGTTATCGTCCTAAACCAATCGTTAGGAAAGAGTATATTGAAGAAGCCGCAAAGCTGATTAACGAAGCAGAAAGACCGTTTGTAATTTTTGGTCAGGGCGTGATATTGGGTAAAGCTGAAAAAGAATTCAAAGCATTTATTGAAAAAGGTGGTTTGCCTGCTGCGTGGACCATCATGGGCATGAGTGCCATACCAACAGACCATCCACTCGGTGTTGGTATGCTTGGTATGCATGGCAATTATGGCCCGAATGTATTAACGAATGAATGTGATGTATTGATTGCTGTGGGTATGCGTTTTGATGATAGAGTTACAGGACGCTTAGATAAATATGCAAAACAGGCAAAAATTATTCACTTAGATATTGACCCTGCTGAAATTGATAAGAATGTAAAAGCAACCGTTGGTGTGTGGGGCGATTGTAAAGAAACATTACCGCTGCTCACATCATTGATAGAATCAAAAGTATATCCTTCCTGGTTGCAGAAGTTTCATGATTACATGGCAAAGGAAACTGAGAAATGTATTCAGCCGGAATTAAATCCTATGGACGATGTACTTACAATGGGTGAATTTATTAAAACGCTCAATGAAT
>CAYPBV010000084.1:0-12958 GCA_964409025.1 uncultured Chitinophagaceae bacterium
CACAGATATACGGGCTTATCACCAAAGTAGATTTTGATGTACATGAAATCAGGTTTTAAGGTTTAGGCTGTAAAGTATATGGTTGATTATAAATATCATCTAATAATTTGATTTTATTGCCCTTCACCTTTAACCTTCCGCCTTTACACCCTTAAATTTGCTGTATGACAAATGAACAGGCAGTTGCTGAGAAATTACTACAAGTTAAGGCCATCCGTTTAAATGTAAAAGAACCATTTACCTGGGCCAGCGGCTGGAAAAGTCCTATTTACTGCGATAACAGAAAGGTGTTATCTTTTCCGCATGTACGGGAGTTTATTAAAAGCGAAATGTGTAATGTGATTTTTGAACAGTTTCCGGATGCTGAACTTTTGGCTGGTGTTGCCACAGCCGGTATTGCCTGGGGTGCAATGGCTGCAGATCAATTAAAGCTTCCCTACATCTATGTACGGCCCAAGCCCAAGGAGCATGGGCTGGGTAATCAGATTGAAGGTTCGTATGAAGAAAATCAAAAGGTTGTGGTAATAGAAGATTTAATATCTACCGGTAAAAGCAGCCTTGAGGTGGTAAAAGTGTTGCGTAAAGCAGGAGTGGAGGTGATAGGAATGGTATCTATTTTCAATTATGGCTTTGAAGAAGCTAAATCAGCAATGCGAAATTCCTATGTTCCATATCATTCGCTCACCAATTATTCTACATTAATTAGTCTTGCAGTTGAAAAAGGAATGATTGAGGCATCTGAGCAGGAGGTTTTGTTAAAATGGAGTGCCGACCCTGCCAACTGGAATATTAAATGATAATTTTAAACTCTAAAATTGTCCAAATGAAAATTATTTTATCCATTGTATTTATGTTACTTACAACTATTGGCCTGGCACAGTTTAAGAAACCGGTTGTAGTACAAATAAAAACGCCTCAAGCAGCCTGCACAGAATGTAAAGACAGGATTGAAAAATTCATGAAATATGAAGAGGGGATTGCAAAAATTGTGGTGGATATCAAAAAGAAAATTACCACGGTTACCTATCTGAGCGACCGTACCAACATTGAAAATATCAAAACTACTTTGGCAAATATTGGATTTGATGCTGATGATGTAACTGCCAATGAAGAATCTTACAAAAAATTACCGGCATGCTGCAAAAGGCCTGAAGATGGTGGAGGGCCACCCAAAAAACAATAAAAATTCATAGTAGGTTATAAACCCGTCGGTAAGTCCGCACGGGTTTTTTTATGGCTTTTGACTAAAAAGGCTAAACTCATGCCGGCCTTCATAAGCCAGTGGTACTGTTTTATAAACGCCTGCTACACCAGCTGTAATGGTACCGGTTGCCCGGATTAAAACTGATTTATTTGTTAGGGCAGCAAATGCGTTTTTATACAAATTTTTCATGTCTGTTTTTATCTGCATCGGAATCAAAAAATCAGACTTTTTGGCAACACGTATCAATGTATCGCTTATTGCTTTTCCCAGGTATACCCCATCAACATAAACGTCAGCTTCTGTTTTTCTAACCTGGAAACCAAATCTGTTTGGGTTGTAATAAATCAAATCCATACTCACAGTAGTTTCTCCAAAACCAACATTGCTCATTTTAAAATTTTTGAACTCTTTGTATTCCGGAGTTTGAAATGAATTGCAACTCGTTATTAAAAATGCAAGAATTGAGAGCAGGGGAAGTGTTGTTTTCAAGACTATTTATTTACATGCAATTTAACCAGCTCAGCTAATATGAAATCTATATTTTAAAAATGAAAGTTTAAATTTGAGCTAAAATATGTAGCTTATCATTGTTTGCGAACTGAAAGTACAAAAAATACAATATGTAGGAATGATTTTATTATTTAAATATTTGTTTAATAGATAGTTAATTAAGTATAATTAATTATAAAGTACAAAATTTATGATTCCTAATTGTACAAATTTCCATTAAATGAAGGGGTGTATAAACCTTATGCGACAAAATAGCAATACTAATATTCAAATTACTGATATTCAATATTTTGGAAATATTGAATTCTATTCAAGTTTAATCAATAGCTCATATATTGTTTTTTTTCCTGAAAAATTATACGAAAGGTCGGCCTATGTAAACCGGACCGTAATTTCAGGGCCTAATGGTCTTATACCTTTATCAATACCCTTAGAGGGAGGAAGAAATCAAAGAAAAATGATCAGGGATGTAAAGATTGCTGATGAGTATGGCTGGCGTAGAATTCATTGGCGCAGCATTCATGACTCCTATCGTAAGTCGCCTTGGTTTGACAACTTGGGTTGGCAGGTAGAACTACTTTATAGGAACCCACCTATTTTTTTGCTGGATTGGAATTTGAAATTGATGAATTGGGTGTTTAAAGTTTTAAAACATAATGTGGACATTGTGGCAGAGGAACTTAAGCAGGGACATAATGAACAACTGACCAATATACCCATTCATTTGCACCAAAATGAGGATTTACAAAGACATCCACCATACCTTCAAGTTTTTTCAGACAGATTCGGTTTTCAACCAAATCTTTCTATCCTGGACCTGTTGTTTTGTACCGGACCCGGGTCATTGGATTATATAAAAAACCTGCACAAAATAAAAAGGTAGGTTAGCAGTATAATTTAATAGTAGAAAATTTCTATCTTAGATGTCCTTACGTTATGAAGCTATTTTCCAAATACATCACTGCTTGCTTTGCCTATTTTATCTGGACATTTTCTTTTGTGGCTGCACAGGATTTTTCTAACCGGGGTACTGATTTTTGGGTAGCATATGGTTATCATCAGGTTATGCTGGGTAATAACTCACAGGACATGGTTCTGTATTTTGCCGCTGAGCAAGCCTCAACGGTTACAGTTTCTATTCCGGGAACCGGTTATACACAAACATATAATGTAGCTGCCAACTCTGTACTCACTTCGGCACCTATTCCCAAAGCCGGAATTCAGGATGCAAGGTTATTAACAGAAACAGGAGCCCCGGAAAACAAAGGCATTCACATTACAAGTACTAACCCAATTGTTTGTTATGCTCATATTTATAACCAAAGTGTATCAGGCGCCACCATACTTTTTCCTACCAATACTTTAGGAAGAGATTATTATTCCATCAATTTTGAAAATAATTCCAATACAACAAATTCTAATTGCTGGGCCTATGTAATAGCTACAGATACAGGAACAACAACTGTTGAAATAACACCCTCTGCAGCTACACTTACCAAGCCTGCCGGACTTCCATTCAATGTTACATTAACACAAGGACAGGTTTTTAATCTTATGGGGCAAACCTCGGGCAGCACCGGTGTAGATTTAACAGGTACAAGAATCAGATCCATTAATGTTGGAAATGGATGCAAAAAGATTGCTGTTTTTTCAGGAAGCGGTCGTATTAATATCGCTTGCGGTTTTCAAACAACAGCAACATCTTCTGACAACTACATGGTTCAGGCTTTTCCTAAAAATGCATGGGGCAAAAAGTTTTTAACAAGTACGGCAGCGGGAAATCAAAACTTTAATATTTTCAGAGTGTGCGTTGACGACCCATCAACAATTGTTACTCTAAACGGTGCGCCTATAGGCTTACCACTTCAAAATGGATTTTATTATCAAATTGGTCCTACTAACCAACCATTACGGATTGAAGCGGACAAGCCTATAACAGTTGCACAGTATTTTACATCTCAGGCAAGATGCGGAAATGGTAGTCCGGGCGACCCTGAGGTGATTTATCTGAGCCCTGTAGAGCAAAATATAAATCGTGTATTATTTAATTCCAACTTACTGGTAGCGGCTGGTCCACAACATTTTGTAAACGTAATTGTACCCAATGGAGGAACAGGTATAAGTTCGTTTCGAATTGATGGTGCATTGCCATCAGTTTCTTTTACGGTGCACCCGCAGGATCCCAATTTTTCATATATCAAAATTCCGAATCTTTCACAAGGGCAGCATATTATTCAATCAGATTCAGGATTCAATGCAATTGCGTATGGCTTTGCAAATGCAGAATCATATGGGTACAATGCCGGTACAAACGTTATTGACTTATACCAATTTATTACTACCCAAAATGCCAATGCTACAGTAAATGCCCCGGTGGCCTGTAAAAGTTCTCCGTTTATTTTGTCGCTTACCTTGCCGTACCTTCCTTTAAGCATGTTATGGGAAATTTCCGGATACCCAAATGTTACTATTAATAGTCCGGTTCCTGATTCCACCTACATACTTAATGGCCGAACGCTTAATGTTTTCAGGTTGCCTACATCCTACGTTTATAACGCTATTGGTAATTATCCGGTAAAAGTTACTGTAAACACTCCGGCTACTCAGGATGGCTGCCCGGGTATTCAGAATATTAACTGGACATTACAGGTATACGATAATCCCAAACCCGATTTTTCCTGGCCAAACACGCCGGCATCAGGATGCACAGATTCATCCATTGTTTTTACAACTAATAATGATGGAGGCGGGCGGCCGGTAATAAAGCACTTTTGGGATTTTGGGGATGGTACTTTTGCATATAGTAATAACCCAACCAAGGTATATACAACACCGGGGCCAAAAACAATTAAGTATGCTATTTTAACAGATGTAGGATGCCTTAGCGATACAATAACCAAAACGATTTTTGTAACCAGAACTCCGGTTGCAAAGTTTGGCTTTACCAATCCACAGTGCCCCGGCAATCCAATTACTTTCAGCGACACTTCTTCATTAGCCGGCAATTACGGAAGTATTGTAAACTGGAATTGGAATCTGGGCAATAGTACTGTTCTTAATAATCCCAATGGAAATAATATTACTACTACATATCCAAATGTTACCTCTTATACAGCATCATTACAGGTTAGAACCAATACCGGCTGTTTAAGTCCTGTTGTAACACGGAGTGTTGTAATCAACCCAAAACCGGTGCCTGACTTTACCAATGCCTATGCCTGTTTACCCGATGGTGTTGTAAACTTTACAGATATTTCTACAATAAGTGATGGCTCACAAAACCTTTTTACTTATCAATGGAATTTTGGAAACCCGTCATCAGGAACATTAAATACTTCCGGTGTAAAAAATCCATCACATAAATATGGATCTGTTGGTCCATTTGATGTGAAACTGGTTGTTACATCAAACAACCAGTGTGTAGATTCTGTTACAAGGAGTATTTCCAATATTTATCCGCAACCAAAAACAAATTTTAACGCACCGGCAGAAGTTTGTTTTCAAACACCGGTAACGTTTACTGATCAAACAAACGGAATTACACATCCCGTAAACAGATGGGAGTGGAGGTTTAAAGACGCAACAGGCAGTATAGTAGCATCTTCTACTCTGAGAGATCCTGTATTTAATTTTCCGGCTCCGGGAACTTATACCGTTCAACATTGGGCATTTACCAATCAAAACTGTGTGAGCGATACCGTAGAAAAAACAATTATAATCAATCCATGGCCAACTGCTTCATTCACATTAAGCAATCCTGCATGTGAAAAGAATCAGGTTGTATTGAGCAGCACATCCTCACCTAATGCAGGAACACTTGTGCGTTGGTACTGGAATCTGGGCGATGGTACTATTATTAATGCCACAGCAGGCACACCTGTAACACATACGTATACAAACTGGGGAAACAAGCCCGTTAAAATGCTGGTTGAAAGCAGCAAAGGTTGCCGAAGTGATACACTTAACCAACCTGTCTTAATCAATCCGCTTCCTAAAGTAGGTTATATTTTACCCGAGGTGTGTTTAACAGATGGGCAGGCTACATTCTTTGATACTTCAAACATTGCTGATGGAAGTACAGCTCAGTTAAAGTATTTATGGACGTTTAATACAGGTACGCCACCTGTTACCCCTGCGCCATCACCTTTAGTGAGTACTCAAAAAAATCCCACCATTAATTTCTTTACAGCTGCTAATTATCAGTTAAATCTGGTAGTAGAATCAAAAGATGGTTGTAAAGATTCTTCAGTAAATGTTCCATTTACAGTTAATGGAGTTGTAGCCAATGCGGCGTTTAATATACTACCTGTAAATGGCTTATGCAGTAATGAGGATATTCAAATTCAAAACAAATCAACCGTATTGTTTGGCTGGTTAACCAAAGTAGAAATACAATGGGACTATAGCGGCAATCCGGCACAAATTGAAATAGATGATGATCCTGCAGTGGATGAAATCTATACTCACAGGTATCCCAATTTTCAATCACCACTTACCAGAACATATCAGGTGCGCCTCAGAGCATTTTCAGGGCAAATATGTGTAAGGGAAGTTATCAGGAATGTTGTTATTAATGCAAGCCCGCTTACCACATTTGCTCCCATGCCCGGAATATGTGTGGATGCTGCACCTCGTCAAATTACACAGGCAGTAGAAACAGGAGGTCTTCCCGTTTTATCAGCTACTTACTCTGGTCCCGGCGTAAGTACAACTGGATTGTTTGATCCTGCTGTTGCAGGTGTAGGCATACATACAATACGTTATACATTCGTAGCTCAAAACGGATGTACACATTTTTCAGAAAGCCAGATTGAAGTGTGGCCAAGACCAACTGCCAGGCTTAATGTATTATTACCTAACTGTGAAAAGAATGCCATCACCTTCACCAGTACAGGTTCTCAACCGAATGCTGCAAGTTTATCAGGATGGAGTTGGGATTTTGGAGATGCTACGCCGGCAGTAAATACAAATACCAATGCACCTGTAGTACATACCTATGCAACTTATGGTAATTATACAGCGCAATTGATTGTAACAAATAATCGAGGCTGTAACAGTTTACCAGAACCGTTTCTGGTAAAAGTAAATCCGTTACCACGGGTTGATTTTACGTTGCCTAAAATTTGTTTACCTGATGGTACCGGTCAGTTTAGAGATGTTTCAACTATACCGGATAATACACAATCTTCTTTCAGCTACAGATGGGATTTTGGTGATAACTCGGTTTCGTCTGACACTTCTGTATTAAAAGATCCCATTTATAAATATTCAAACCTGGGGCCTTATACAGTACAACTAAAAATAAGGAGCAATGATAATTGCATTGATTCTATAAGTAAACAATTAGTTGATGTATTTCCACAGCCAAAGGCTGATTTCAGTACCAGTGAAGACAGCATATGTATTGGTAAGGTTATTGATTTTACTGATAACAGTGATGGAGTAGTGCGGGCTATTACAAGATGGAAATGGAGTTTTGGAAATGGCGACAGCTCTTTTGTTGAAAACCCAAGGTACCGTTATCCCGGCGCTGCTGCTGTGCCTTTTACCGTTCGGTTATTTGTTTATTCATCAGAAGGATGTATAAGCGATACGGCTTCAAAACAAATTAATGTATGGTCTTACCCGGTTGTAAATGCCGGACCTGATTTTACAATGCTGCAGGATGGCATAAGAAAAATAAGTGATGCAAGGGCTACCGGTAATGAAGTAAAATATTTATGGACACCACCCACTTATCTCGATAACAGAACAGTACAAAACCCAACCATTGTGCGTCCGCAGGATGATATCAGTTATACACTCACAGTTGAAGGAAGGGGTGGCTGTACAACCAGCGATGAAGTATTTGTAAAGATTTTGAAAACACCCAAACCACCTAATACATTTACACCCAATGGTGATGGTATTAATGATAAGTGGGAAATTCAATACCTTAATGATTATCCCGGTTGCATCATTGAAGTTTACAATACAGCAGGCACCTTAGTATACCGTACTGTTGGATATTCCACACCATGGGATGGAACGTATAAAGGACAACAGCTTCCTGCAGGAACTTATTATTATGTGCTTGATCCTAAAAACGGGCGTTCAAGAATTGCAGGTTATGTAACTATTTTACGATAAATGTTTAAAGAAGAAAAAGGATACATGCAGCATAAGTTGATTCAATTATTGATAGTAAGCTGTTGGCTGTTGCTCATTCAAACTACTGATACTGGAGCCCAGCAACGGCCGCATTATACCCAATACATTCTTAATAATTACATTTTAAATCCTGCATTAACAGGTATTGAAAACTATACAGATGTAAAATTGAGTTACCGTAATCAATGGGTAGGTTTTCCCGGAGCTCCGCAAACAATGTATGCCAGCTTTCACACACCCATAGGCAAGCAGGATTACAGAACCAATGCAACATCTTTTCAGGTACCGGGAGAAAATCCGAGAGGTAAATCATACTGGGAAGAGTATACTGCTGCAGAGCCACATCATGGAGCAGGAGGTTCCATAGTTAATTATAAAACAGGATACATCAGCCGTATAACAGCTACGGCATCCTATGCCTATCATTTGGGATTAACTCCCAAGTTAAATCTCTCTGCCGGTTTTGCAGGGGGTATTACCAGTTTTACAATTGATGTTTCAAAAGCGGAACTGGCAAATCCTATTGATCCTGCTGTGGGGGTACTTTCAACAGAATTACGCAAAACACGACCCGAATTGAGTGCAGGTTTATGGTTATATTCTGATAAATTTTTTGCAGGCTTATCTGCGCAGCAGATAATACCTCAACGCATAGCATTAGTGAATAATGATTTGTACAGGGGCTCAGCTTCAGTGCCGCATTTTTTTGCTACAGCCGGATATCGGTTTTTAGTGAGTGATGATGTAAATATATTGCCCTCTGTTATGGTGCGTTATATTTCAAGTATGCCCACATTTGCTGATGTAAATGTAAAGGTACAATACCATGATAAATTCTGGGTGGGGGCAAATTACAGGATTAAAGAAGGATTTGCTGCTATGGCGGGTTTTCATGTTTCCAATACCTTCAACATCAGTTATGCTTATGATGTAAATAATGCAAATTATCTTCTGCAATTTATGCAGCGGGGTACACATGAAATAGTACTGGGATTTTTAATTGGTAATAAGTGGGGCGATACTTGCCCCCGAAGGGTTTGGTAATTATAATTTCATTATATCTATTGCTTTCAGCAATTTACGTTTAGGCGCCTGTTGTATAATTGAATCAGTAACTATTGGTTTGCCATTAATAAATACTTTGTTCTCTTCTATAATAATGGTTACAGTTGAATGTTGCTGCATTTCTGCAAAAGGCTTTTCAATTAAAGCCAGCCACTCAGATGGTGTATTTTCAAACAAATACTTCTTTTCAGTATAAACGGAATCGAAGGATTTTAAACGGCTCGTTTCCAATGCTCTTGCTTTCCTCCTGAGTTCTGCAAGTTGAAGCATACGTTTTTGGTTTTGCTTCATTTTATCAGTCATCTTTTCTTTTTCTTTTTCTTCCTCTGCAATTGCCATCTTTTCTTTCCATTCAAAGTTGAAAGGATGCGGCGGTCTGAAATAAAACTCAAAAGCAGAATCTGTAAATGGTTTTCCGTTAAAATAAAACATATAAGGTGATCCGGGATTTTGCATCCGTATTATTCTGTTATCCCTTTCTCCACGTACGTATTGCTCCTGTATAACTTTGTATTGCTTCCTGTGCTGATTGTAACGGACTGAATCTTTCAGTAAAAGTTTTTGAATCTTTGCATCATCTATATCAGAAAGTATTGTTACGTTGGTTTTTTCCGGTTCAATGCCTTCAATCCACTCACCGGGCAGGCTTTCAAAAATTATTTTATCAAACTTGAATTCTTCTCCATTGTCATTAAGTAAAATATATTCTTTTGTTTGATCTGTTTTCTTAATCTTGACGTTCAGGTTACCGGATTGATCTTTAACTGAAAGTATTTTGTTTACTTTTTCAACATAAGCGTTCGTTTTGATTAAGAGCGGTTTGCCTTCTTTAAACGAAGAATTCACCGTTGTGTTTTCTGCTTTTTTTGTTTGCTGTTTATTTTGTAAAACCCAGCCCATTAATGCAAATAAAACCGTAAAAAATAAAAGTGCCAGTATACGCACACTAAATTTATTTTTCTCTGCTGGTAAATTTAAAATTCGTTTTACCCGATGCATGAGTTGATGCTTATTATCTCCCAAAGCCATTGCTAATTGTGGCGTAAGGATTCTTGCTTTTTCCACAGTAAGTAATGCTTCAGCATATACAGCAGCATTTTGCCTGTAGCGCATAACTATATCATCGCAACTGTTTTCCCTTTCTTTACGGGCAATACCTATCAGCAAAAGTGCAAATGGATTAAAGAAGAGTAATGTTTCAGTAATGCTTAATAATAAATTCCAGAAATAATCATTACGTTGAATATGTGCAAGTTCATGCAGCAGCACAGCTTCCAGTTGTGCAGGTGTTAAATGTGTAAGTGCTGCAGCAGGTAATAAAATAACAGGTTTTAAAAAACCTATTGTAGCGGGTATATCAATCCGGTTACTGATAAATACCAGCACATTTTTTTGCAGGTTCAAATGTTGTGCAAGTGCAGTAATCAGGTATTGCAATTCGTGCTGCGCCGGAAAAGTACCTTTTGTACGTAACGCATTTGTTTGCAGCAGTTGAACACACAAACGCAGTGCAAACCAAATCAAAACCACCAGATATGCAATGGATAAGTAGGGTAGAAGTAAATTAAATTTATACTCTGCCCAGTTGAGCAGTAACTGCCATTGGTTACTATCAGTAAACTGTTCAATCAAGTGCTGATGTGCTGCCGTGTTTTCAAAAACCAGTGCCGCCGGTGTACTTTTGTTCAGGTACTGTACAATGGTTACGGCAAACCATATAAATCCTCCCAATGTAAAGATTGTACTTAACAAATTTCGGTAAGCAGCCTGTTTAAGTTTAAAGAAAAGAACGATAAACTGATACACCAGAAACAATACCCCCATCTGCCAGATGCTGGCGGCAATAGCCTTACCTAAAGCCATGAAAAAACTGTTTTCAAACAGTTGCTGCATACGCTTATTGTTTTTTCAGATTGTCAATCAGTTTCTGAATTTCTTCCAGTTCTTCTTTACTGGCTTTATGATTGCCCAATGCCTGCATAACCAATTGTGATGACGAGCCGCTGAAAAGGGTATCAATCATTTTACCCACAAATTGTTTTTGTGTTTTTTCCTGCGACAAAAGCGAAATGTACTTATGTGTTTTATTGCTTTCATCACGTTTTACCATTCCTTTTTCATGCATAATTTGCATGAGCTTCAGAGTAGTGGTATAGCCGGCATCTTTTGTTTTACTCAGCTCTTCATGCACCTCCCTTACTGTGGCTTCTCCACGTTGCCACAATACACGAAGAATTTCCAGCTCACTTTCTGTAGGCTTAACTTGCTTTGTACTCATGTGTTACGACTTGTTTCGTACCAAATATACGAGTTCATTCGTAACTACAAAAACCATTTAAATATTTTGGGAAAGGTTAACAGTTAACAACACCTTTTGCTTTTTGCAGCAGGTGGAAATGATTTTTTTGAGGTGCAACTTCAGGTACAGAATACCTCACTGCAAAAGAGTGAACGTGTATAAATTCAATAATAAAGCCTGTACACAGTCAGCTTTTTTTCAATTGGTATCATCATTAACCAAAAATGTATCTGTTACGGATAGCAGGATATCAACCGTAAATAAAAGTTCTTTTGTGAAATATCCGAACAGGGATGCATAGATAGTTTCTTCATTGTTCCGGAATAAGCATTACGCCAGCAAAAGATGTATTATTTATTTTGCGATTTTACCAAACGAATGTCTATCTCTCTGTCTACAAATTTCCATTCCTCAGTTACTCTTAATAATGTTACAAGTTCTTCAAATTTTTCGGAGTCATCAGGCGCATATTCAAACCAGGTTAGAAAGTCAAAGGGTTGTCCTATATCTCTGCAATGATAGAGTTTACGTGCTACTGCCGGTAAATATTTTAATCCTGTTTCAGTGTGATGCGATTTGGTTTCAAATATTCTTCTTCTTTCATCTTGCGCCATAGCCCACCAGCTTTCTGTCTTTCTTATTGGAATAAGAGCTGCGCAGGTAGCTGATGGCCTGCCCAAATCAGATTGAATTGCAATAAGTTTTTCACGCTCCGCTTTCTCCGCATACCTAACATTGCTTGTAAAGCCTGTCAGTTTCCAAATATATTTTTCAGGGTTATTTGCAGTATGAGGTAAAATGTTAATATATGGTACTGTTTCTAATGATTGCCCGCAAACAGCAGTCATTTTTATAACTTTCCATTCTCCATACGCTCCGCCTGTAAAATCAAAAGTAGTTGTTGTCATACTATTTTTCAGATAGTTGTCTTTTATTTACCTGTTGTTGTCCTGATCATTCCAATCAATGATGATGTAGTTATGTTTGATAAGTACAGCAGCAGGTATGCAAAAAGTATTCGTTATTACCGGAATCTGAAATCCGTTTTTTAGTTTAACTGCTGTGTAAAATACAAAATTTCATTGTTCATCCTGTAATGCAATTATTAAATTTGAGATGGGAGCAGATGTTGAAAGGTGTATAGAGTTTATGTGTCGTAAAAACTCCGGCATGGAACTGTAAATACAATATTATCTGATGTACTTTTTTTAATGGTTGATAACTATAACAACTGAATTAATGTTGATACTGATGCAATGATTGAGGATACCTATCAATATAAAAGTTTGTGTTTAAAGGTTGTATCAGCGTTTGGTTTTCACTCCAGCTCAATGAATAAATCAGAATGCAGAAAAAATTACTTTTCAGTTTTATTTTTTATTGCAGATTTTATTTGCTCACGGTTTTCATAGTGTGCTTTTGAATTTCTGGTGATGGTAAATATTAAAACTAAAGGAATGCCAATATAAATAATACCAAAACCTTTTGCAGCAATACCAAAAACCATGATGCCTATCAGGAAACCGATTGCAAGTGCAGCATAGAGTTCTGCTTTCTTCATCTTTTTTTCTTCTGCCTGCAGTTCTTCAAGTGTGAGTTGAGAATAGTCTTTCTTTTCGGCCATGGTTCTGTATTTTAAGAATATTTGATGGTTCAAAAATAGGAGAAAGTTTTTTTCGTTGGTAAAATGGGAATTAAATCTTCATGCTATGCCAAGGTTCGTTTATCCA
>CAYPBV010000084.1:12968-13762 GCA_964409025.1 uncultured Chitinophagaceae bacterium
ACCTTTTTATTATACTTGTTGCGACTTGAACTTTTAAGTTTGTTCGTGGAAACAGGAACCACGGCGGCGGTTTTTATCCCTTTGGTTGGGTTTTGTTAAACATGTATCTCGCAATTTTCCATTCGCCATCTGCTTTTTCAAACACAAACAGTTCCCTGTTTGCTTCCGGTGCTTCAACTCCATTTGCAAGTATTTTAACCGTTCCTTTTGAACTTGTTACAGCAAAAGCCATATTGCCCTCCACTTCAATTTCTTCAATAAAAAATTCAATGTTCAGCTGAATTTGAGAAAATACAAATTCATATGCTTTTAAAATTCCTTCAGCACCAATTCCGCTGGGAGCTTCAGTTGGCATAAATACACCATCTTTTGTGTAAAGGCTTTGGGCCAGTTTTGCATCTGATGTGTTCAGCGCTTTTTTGTACTCTTTTAAGAGGGCTTCAATTTTTTGTTTTTGTTCGTTTTGCATGATTTCTTTTTTTGGGGTTAAAATTTGATTTGATTCCTGATTCTTTTTTTTGCCGCAGGATGTCAACAGAAGAATGATAATTATTGACATTATTACTTTTTTCATCTTTTCCGTATTGTTTAAACAAAGATGCGAAAACAGCAACATGCCTACCCATAAGGTACATTAAGAAATAAACTTAAACCAGTTTAAGATTTTACCAGTTTTTTTCGAATCGTGCTGAGGAATTCAGGTGTCACTCCCAGGTAAGAGGCAATCTGAACGTTAGAAATACGGTTAAATAACTGAGGATATCTTTCAAGAAAATCCAGGTATCGTTCTTCTG
>CAYPBV010000084.1:13772-15214 GCA_964409025.1 uncultured Chitinophagaceae bacterium
CATGGCATTTTCTGAGAGCACCCTGAAAATCCTGTTGAACTTAGGATAATCAACAAAAAGTTTTAATTGGTCTTCTTTTTTAATCTGGAAAATAATGGAATTTTCAATCGCTTCAATATTCAGTTTAGAAGGGGTGCCGCTGTGAAAACTTCCAATATCACCAATCCACCAGTTTTCGATGGCAAACTGCAGGTTGTGTTCTTTCCCGTTATCATCTACCATGTACATTTTGAAACAGCCTTCAACAACGAAGGTGTTATGCCTGCAGATTTCTCCTTCCCGGAGAATAAACTCTCTTTTTTTTAATTTTCTTTCTTTAAACGTTTCTTCAACAAAAGCAATTTCCTCCCGGTTCAGTGGAAGAAGTTGATTGAAATATTCTACTAAGGATTTTGTGTTCATTTTCTTTTACTGCAACTCAAAAGTATATGAAAGATTCTGTCATTTCAAACTTGCCAACTATTTAACGTCAAGGCCATTTGATGGTGTCATAAACCAATACAAAAAAGGTACAGGCTTGATGCCTGTACCTGTGGGGTTATCACCAACAGAAACTAATTTAAAACTGATTGGTAGGGACACCAACCAGTAAGTAAAAAACAGCATCGGATTGAGCACGAACAGCCGGGTGTGGTTACATTTCTTCCTCAGGCGGTTACTGATTTACAGCAATCGTTAAAAATCCGAATTCCTGAAAACAAATCCGGTAACTGTGATAAACTGCAACATCCACGCTCTGAAAAACACTAAAGCATTTACCCGTTGCAACTTACAGCGGGTATTTTTTTAAAACAGTTCCCGGCGTTGGTTACATTTTTCTCCTGTGTGGTTACCCATTGCTGTAAGTGCTTTTTTAAACTCAGTAAATTTTATCGTATGAAAACTGTTCATTTGCAGGCTACCCCCGCAACTCCTTCACTGATGGTGATTTTAACTACTGTAACAGGCGATTCGTTTTCACAGGCTGTTTACAGGTATCAGCATTCCATTGCCCGTTTGTTTGATAAACAGGTGATGAAATTCAATGAGCACTTGCGTAAAACCGACACCAATAAAACAGCTCCTGAATTTAACAGCAGTCTTTCTTTTTCTGAATACATGCAGCAGCGGTTAAACATACCGCAGCATTTGCAATACAGCATCTCCTGTACTGACCTGACGGTGCGGTTTACTGTTTCCAGGTACGGAACCATAACCAACATACGTAGTGCCGGTGCTACAAAGCAAATGCGGGATGAAGCGGAGCTTATTGTTGCAGCCTCTGCACAACTGTGGAAGCCTGCCCTGCAAAACAATATAGCCGTGGATTATGATATGACGCAGAAAATCATTTTCCGGATTGAACTGCAGGCAGCGGCCTGATGATGAATTATACGAGAACTTTTCTAGAAACCATGTCTGCCTTATAAGCTTATCGTTACTTACCATAAAATTTGGGGGAA
>CAYPBV010000085.1:0-4460 GCA_964409025.1 uncultured Chitinophagaceae bacterium
GCGGTTGATTATCAGATAAAGTAGTGCCATTTGCCTCTACTGAGGGATTAGCAGCACCGGTATTATTAACTGCACGAACAATATAGTAATATTTTGTTCCCGGTAACAATCCGGTATTAGTATATGTAAGTACATCTGCAGCAGTAACATGTACTATGGTGTAAGGTCCGCCGGGAGTAACAGAACGATATATTTCAAAATTCGTTTCATTGTACTGCGGAGAAGGATTATCACTCCAGTTAAGTTGTAATGATGATGTAGATGAAGGTGTAACTACAAGATTAATTGCAGCATCCGGTTTATTAGGACCATTTGCATCAATCACTGTAAAAGGCGAAGAAAATTCAGTAGAACAACCGAACTGCTCAGTAACCTGAACTTTATAATCTCCGGGTGAAGTTGCTACGGCCGTGTTTGCAGTACTGATAGTTGAAGGATTACCTTCACGTTGCCATAAATAAGATTGATACCCTGTGGGTACACTTAATGTAACAGAAGTTTTACCATCAGGTGAAGGAATAACCTTGCTTGATAAACCTGCAAGTGTAATTGTGGGAGGTGTTGTAGGAGGCTTTATACCTACGTTGACTGGCATGGGAGACCAATCAGACCAAAGCGTACCACGTCTTACCCTTGCTGAATAAGAACCAATAACAGGATTACCGGGCACAGCAGCACCACTTAATGTTAAAGTATTACTTGTAGCGCCGGGGATTAACACACCATCTTTACGCCATTCATATTCTGCAAAACCTGCGGTTAAACCTAATGTAATATTAATAGCATCGCCGGGGCAAAATTCAGAACGTCCAAATAATACCCATGGGTTAGCTTTATGTGCTCTGTTTACATAGGGGAAAAAATCCGGTTCCGCCCATGCTGTATTCCAGGTACCATGTGCAAGATTAGGATAAAGCGTGTATTTAAAGTTACCACCCGCTGCCAGAAAAGCGTCACGTACACCTTCAGTTGTATAGGGAGTGGGAGCTGGATCAAGACCGCCCTGAAAAATCCAAAAGGGAGTAAATTTTAAAGGCTGTACAACGCTTGCCTGGTTATAAAGCGTTGAGCTTGCTGACATTGGCATTGATGCAGCAATATAAGTTGGGTGATTGATGGTCATTTCCCATGTACCGGAACCACCGGAAGATAATCCGTTTGCAATAATTCTGAATCCATCCAGTTTATTGTTGACGGTCATATAATCAATAATACCCCTAATGGCATTATAGGGATTAGTTCCCCAAAAACCATTAGTAGTTTGCATTACAAGAATATAACCATCAAATGTTCCGTTATCAACTCTGTCACGAAACATTTGTCCGCCATGAAGTAATGAATACTCATTATCATAAATTGTTCCCGCCTCGCCTCTACCGTGGAAGAATACAATCATCGGATACTTTTTACCATCATTTGCTGATGGATCATATGTTTTCGGAAATTTTAAACGAAAAGGATATCCGTTAAAAAAATAGGCCTTATAGGAACTGGTATTCCAGCTAAGACGATTTGTTTTTACCCATTTGGCAATTTGCCCGCCGGGAGGTGTAGCTGGTGGTGCGGAAGGATTATACACAACAATCGGATCGTTAGGATCCAGGATGCTTTGTGCAAGAGCACTCTGCGCTGTTAAAACTAATACAATAACAACAAGTGCAAAACCGTTGAAAGTTTTCATACAATCTGATAAATTAACTCGTTAAAAATTGATACTGGGTAATAAAAAATTGGTTTTAACGGAAAACGGATTGTAAAGTCAAATGAATAAGTTGCAGAAATATTGAATTGTTGTGCGGAAGATTCAAAAGGATTGATGGAATTTCAAGTGGTTATGCTGTTAAGGAAAAACACACATTCCCTAACCTGAGCGCAATACTACACAATTTTATGAACAGTTCTAAACAATTTTCAACTTTTTTTCTGAAACTACCTGTTTGTGGTAAATCTCTTTGGCGTAATAAAGCGCTTTTGGTAAAATAAACAGCCAGATTTAATCTCAAAAAATTAATGTGAATACAGTGTAAACAGGAAATGCACTATAATTGTACCAATAATTTAAACTGACAAGTGAAAAAAAAAGCCTTTAATTATTTACTGATTATAATAACTTTCTTTAGTTCTGTTTCTTATCTGTTTTCGTCTGCTATTCCCTTAATGCAGGGAGTAAATTTTTGGCTACTTTCTTTTCTTGCATTAGCCTTTCCTTATTCATTTTTACTACAATTTTTAATTGGTATTGTCTGGCTTTTTGTACACAAAAAAAGAGCTTTATTTGTGTTTTTAATTCTGGTGCCCGGATTACAGCAAATAACCTCAGTTTTCTCATTTAAATTTAGCTCTATTGAAAATTCAGCTACGGAGCCAAATGTTATTCGCATTTTATCCTGGAATGTTTCACGATGGGATGAACGGAATAAAAAAAAACGGGGGGGTGTAAGCTTCAGACCGTTGATGCTGGATTATATAAAAATTCAAAATGCAGATATTCTTTGTTTTCAGGAGTTTTTTGAATGCATTGCTCCTGAGTATTTTGAAGAGAATATTCCAGAAATTAAAAAAATGGGGTATCCATATGTTTACTTTACACCTTCAAGTAAATTATTTGAGAATAAATTTCAATACGGACTTTGCATTTTTTCACGATTTCCTATCACAGATTCCGGATTTATGAATCCGGTCCCCGGTATTCACTCAGAAGGTATATCCTTTGCAGATATTGCGCTGGAAAACAGCACCATCAGAATTTTTAATTCCCATCTCGAATCACCCGGGCTTACCAAAAACGATTTTAACAATGACGGTACTGCCAAGGTTTCAGGAACAACCGTTGCAAAAATTAAAAATGCTTATGATTTACGCTATAAACAGGCAGAATATTTAAATAATGCAGTAAAAGAAAGCCCGTATCCTGTTGTTTTATGTCTTGATATGAATGACGTACCCACTTCAAACATATATTATAAAGTACGAAATAACCTATGCGATGCATTTCTTGAAAAAGGAACCGGCATTGGCAAAACATATCGTTTTCTTAGCCCGTTTATGCGGATAGATTACCTGTTTACTGACCCAAGTCTCAGTTTACTAACTGCAGAAATTGGACAATGCACATATTCTGATCATTTTCCTGTTTTGGTATCATTTTCTGAAAAAACGCAATAGGCTGATTACAGAAAAAAATACCCTGATGAGGGTATTTTCAATTTTTTCATAGAAATAAATTTTGATTTTCAATAAAAGTTTATAGTTTAGTGGCTGAAATAGGCAATTCCACTTATAGCCTATTGCTAGCCTACCTTAATCCATTCCTTTGAAGCACCACACGTTTGTCTTTCGTTTAATAAAGTCATTTGCCTTTAACTGAACTTCAGTTGGTAGAATTCATTCCTTAGAAGCCATTTCCAATTCCTCTTTTTTAAGAACATTAATTGTGTACCCAAAATAAAAAGAAATGGCAATACTAAATATTAACAGTAATACCACTATGACGCAGGTAGTACAAACCGTGTTGGAAAAAAAGTATGTTGTTAAAAATGCAACAAATGTTTTTGACGCTGCAGCTGCTATAAAAAGTAATGCTGATGTAAAGCTCATTCTTGTTGATGTTGATCATTCTACTCTGGAAAAGCTTGAGTTTATTCATCACATACATACCAGTACTTCCTACAAAATAAAATTTATTGTGTTTACGGCTAATACAAACCCTGAAATAAATAAACAATTTACACTGGCAGGTGCTAAAAAAATTTTCTTAAAGCCTTTTAACCCGGTAGAACTTGTTGCAACCGTAGATTCATTAATTGCAAATTAATAAACCTTATCATTAAGTTTTTAACCCTCAAAACTAATTTATGTACTCAGAAGCCACATTAATATACAGTCCTAAAGTTGCAGCAAAATCAGCAACTGATAACAATTTGCTATCACGAAAATGTGAGTTAAACTTTTTATATATAGGTCTGCATAAGGATACAACCTGGTATCTCTCCAGTTTTTGTAAATCTGGTACCTATGCTGAAAATTTTGAAGAGGCTAAAATTTTTATTAAGGATGCCTTACTCAATAATAAACTTCCTGATTTTATCATTATTGATTTGCCTTACCATCAGATGCAGCTTCATGCATTTTATGGTTTTTTGATTATCAATAATGTGTTTAATCATATTGCCATTATTTACAGTGACAGACATTTAAACGCCGCTCAAATTAATACTGTAAAAGATATACTGTTTATTGATGATGTATTAAATATCAATGATTGGTCTGTAAACTATGCTGCAAAGCTTTCTTTTCTTGTAAAGTTTAAGCATCAGGAAGTTTCTTTGGCTCATAACAGTAACAGCAAGCTCCTGAAAACAACTTCACATACCAGCGGGGCATTGTTTGCAAAACGCTGTTTTGATATTGCTGTTGCTTCTATCTTGTTGGTACTTTCAAGTCCACTTTTTCTAATCATT
>CAYPBV010000085.1:4470-15028 GCA_964409025.1 uncultured Chitinophagaceae bacterium
CCGTGCAGGACGTTATTTTAATATTTTCAGGTTTTTCAAATTTCGCACAATGCATGTTGATGCAGATAAAAAAGTAAATGAACTATTACATATGAATCAATATGAAACAGACGGGAACGGCCCTATGTTTTTAAAAATATGCAATGACCCACGTGTAACAAAAGTTGGAAAATTACTTAGAAATACAAGTTTGGATGAGTTACCACAATTAATAAATGTACTTATAGGCAATATGTCAATTGTAGGAAACAGACCTCTGCCTTTATATGAAGCAAGTACATTAACTACTGATACCGCAGTTGAACGTTTTACAGCTCCGGCAGGCATCACTGGCTTATGGCAGGTAAAGAAAAGAAGTTGTAAAGATATGTCAGTAGAAGAGCGTATAAATCTGGATATAACTTATGCCCGAACATTTAATTTGTTCATGGATATGAGTATTATTTTACAAACTCCCGGAGCCCTTTTTCAAAAAGCAAACGTATAAAAGATAGAGATACTAGCTTGCGTTTACTTTTTTGCGACCTTTTGAAATACACTAAGTACGTCCCTAAAAACTAAAAGATGGAGAGAACCGGCAATTTGCCCTTGATTTCAATTGTTACTTTAACATGGAATACTACTGAGATTACAGTAGATTTTCTGCGTTCACTCAACGAACACTGTAAATACCCCAATCTTGAAGTTATCATTGTTGATAATGGGTCTGCAGAAAATCCGGAAAGCATACTTAAAGCAGTTTATCCTGATGCCAAGATTATACTGAATGGTAAAAACCTGGGATTTACAGGTGGTAATAATATTGGCATTAAGGCTGCAAAAGGCGACTATCTGTTTATTGTAAATAATGACACAGAATTTACTCCGGGTTTGTTAGAAGGGTTGTTGAAAATTTTTGAAACCTACCCCGATGCAGGTATTGTGAGTCCCAAATTTCACTACTTTTTTCATAAAGGAACTATTGAATATGCGGGCTATAACGAAGTAAACATCTTTACAGGCCGTAACAGTATGATTGGTTGCCGTGAGAAAGATGAAGGACAGTATAATGACATCAAAACAACCCACTATGCACATGGTGGCGGTATGATGGTACCTCGAAAGGTAGTAGATGAAGTGGGCGGGCTTTTTGAAGGCTTTTTTATTTACTATGAAGAATTTGACTGGAGTGAGCAAATTAAAAAAAGAGGATATAAAGTATACTATCAGCCGGAATCATTGATCTATCACAAAGAATCAATGACAACAGGTAAAGCAAGTCCGTTTAAAACATTTTACCATACACGCAACCGAATCTGGTTTATGCGCAGGAATATGAAGCCGTTTAATTACTTCATATTCCTTGTATATTTTTCATTACTCACTGTTCCGAAAAATACAGCTACTTTTATTTTGAAACGGCAATTTGCCCATCTCAAGTCTTTTTGGAAAGCAATTTTCTGGCATTTCAACAGACGTATTACCTTTAACTAACAGTAACCAATATGTGCGGCATAGCAGGATTTATAGATTTTAACAGGCGCAGTACGCAGCAAATGCTAATGGCAATGACTGATACAATGAGCCACCGAGGACCTGATGATGCCGGCTACGAAGTTTATGAAACGTCACAGGCATCTATTGGATTGGGGCAACGCCGCTTATCTATTCTTGACCTTTCACCGCTGGGACACCAGCCCATGCATTACGAAAATCTTACGGTTAACTTCAACGGCGAAATTTACAACTTTAAAGAGATTCGAAAAGAACTTGAAGAGAAAGGATATACATTCAATTCATGGTCTGATACAGAGATCATTTTAAAAGGATACAAATGCTGGGGTAAAAATGTTGTACATAAGTTTATTGGCATGTTTGCTATTGTGTTGTACGACAGGGAAAAAGAGGAAATACTTTTTTTCAGAGACCGTGCAGGTGTTAAGCCCCTTTATTGCTACTATGCTGATGATTTGTTTCTTTTTGCATCAGAGCTCAAAGCATTTCATCAACACCCTCATTTTAAGAAAGAAATTGACAGCAACAGCCTTTCACTTTTTCTTCAGTACAGTTATATACCCGGCAGTTACAGCATCTTTAAAAATACATTTAAGTTGTTGCCTGCGCATTCGCTTACACTCAACCTCAAAACAAAAAATACAGTAATAGAAAAATACTGGGATGTATTTGATCATTATAATAAACCTAAACTTCAGCTTTCGGATGAAGAAGCGATCAGTGAAACAGATAAAATACTCAAAAAAGCCTATGAATACAGAATGGTAGCCGATGTTCCTGTTGGCGTGTTCTTAAGTGGAGGTTACGATAGCTCCAGTGTAGCAGCATTACTTCAAAGCAACAGAACAGAAAAGCTCAAAACATTTACAATTGGCTTTCATGAAAATGAATTTAATGAAGCACCTGAAGCAAAAAAAATTGCTCAATTCCTTGGAACCGATCATACAGAATGGTATTTAACAGCTAAAGAAGCCGGCGAAGTTTTACCCTTATTGCCCGAAATATATGATGAACCCTTTGCAGATAACTCTACAGTACCAACGGTTCTTGTAAGTAAACTCGCAAAACAGTCGGTAAAAGTGGCATTAAGTGCAGATGGTGGTGATGAAATTTTTGGAGGGTATAACAAGTTTAACCAGGCTGAGAAATTTACAAATGATATACCCAAAGCTGTACAATCTGTACTCAGTGGGGCCATGTCACTTATCAATCCGGCATACATTCCTTACTTCAACAGTAAATACAATTTTACCACACGTTATGAGAAAATGAAACTCATATGGCAAAGTAAAGATCCTGTACAGGCTGTTAAATACATCAGTCAATATATTACAGAATCTGAGGTGCGCTCTTTTCTTAAAGTACCGTTTGACCATTGTAAAACAGTTTTTGACGAACGTGATCAACTTGTGCAGAACGATGGTATTACCAATCATTTACTGGCAATAGATTATAAAACCTTTTTAGTGGACAATAACCTCGTAAAGGTTGACAGAGCTACGATGAGTGTAAGTCTTGAAGGCAGAGAGCCAATGCTGGATCAAAACGTAATTGAATTTGTAGCAGCTTTGCCATCATCATTTAAAATTCGTGATGGTGTTAATAAGTGGCTGCTCAAACAAGTGGTACATAAATATATTCCAAAAGAATTAATGGAGCGGCCCAAGCGCCCTTTCATAGCGCCGCTTATGGTTTGGTTTCGTGAAGAATTGAAAGAACAACTAAGGTATTACCTGAGTAAAGAATGCCTTAATAAAACAGGTGTATTTAACGCTGAACCTATCGTGAAACTGCGTGACAGTTATCTGGAAGGTAAAAAAGTAAATTACCAGAAGCTATGGCAAATTCTTATTTTTCAACTATGGTATGATCGCTGGATCCAAAAATTATAACATTAAAAATTAAAGAAATGAGTACAGCAGTATTAGTAACAGGAGGAGCGGGCTTTATTGGTTCGCATGTTGCCAAACATTGCAAAAGCAAAGGTTTTGATGTGGTAGTGCTTGATGATTTGAGCGGCGGTTTTGAAGATCACATTCCTGAAGGTATTGTATTTGTAAAAGGAAGTATTACAGATGAACAGTTAGTAACACGGTTATTTGATCAATACAAGTTTGAATACGTATATCATTTGGCGGCCTATGCAGCTGAAGGTCTTTCACACTTCATAAGAAGATACAACTACAATACCAACCTTGTAGGCAGTATTAATCTTATTAACGAGTCAGTGAAGCATAAAGTAAAATGCTTTGTATTTACTTCTTCCATTGCTGTTTACGGTAAAGGTCAGTTACCGATGACAGAAGAGATGACGCCTGTACCTGAAGATCCGTATGGCGTTTCAAAATATGCAGTTGAACTTGACTTACGATCTGCGCATGAAATGTTTGGATTGAACTATGTTGTTTTCCGTCCGCATAACGTATATGGTGAAAATCAAAACATCGGAGATAAGTACCGTAATGTGATCGGCATTTTTATGAATCAGATTATGCAGGGAAAGCAATTGACTGTATTTGGCGACGGCACTCAAACAAGAGCATTCAGTTATATTGATGATGTAGCTATTCCTATTGCTGACTGTGTTAACATTCCTGCCTCTTATAACAAGGTATTTAATATTGGTGCCGATAAACCTTACACGGTGAATGAACTTGCTCAGGTAGTATGTGCAGAGTTTGGAGTAACGCCGGATATTAATTATTTACAGGCACGTAATGAAGTGCTGCATGCTTACTCTGATCATACCAGAGCGCATCAGGTTTTTGGTGCTGCTTCAGGTATTGATTTAAAGCAGGGTATTGCTCGTATGGCAGCATGGGCAAAAAAAGTGGGCGCACGACAAGGTCAGGAATTTGACAACATAGAAATTACAGAAAAGCTGCCGCAGGGATGGGAAATCAAAAAAACGCCTGTATTATAATTTTACAATGATTGCCCCCACCAAAATACGTATACTGGAATGCATCAGGCAAGGTCAAATTGGTGGCGGCGAATCACACTTGCTGAGTTTAGTTGAAAACTTAGACCGCACAAGGTTTGAACCGGTTGTACTTTCATTTACTGATGGCCCTATGATTGACAGACTTCAGCAAATGGGCGTAACAACACATGTAATCTATACCACAAAGCCCTTTAACGTACTCAAGTGGTCAACGGTAAAACGATTTATAGAAAAAGAAAATATTCAGCTGATTCATGCACACGGTACAAGAGCCTTCTCGAATGTTATATGGGCTGCACGTACATTAAAACTACCTGTAATTTATACCATTCATGGATGGTCATTTCATGATGATCAGAAATGGTGGGTAAAAAAACTGCGGGTTGCAGGTGAAGCCTATCTTGTACAACGTTCTGATATTAACATCAGTGTTTCAAAGTCCAATCAGCTTACAGGAAAAAAAATGATTCCTTCGTTTGACTCCGTAGTAATTAATAACGGAATCAACTTAAAGAAGTTTAATGCGTCAGGTTCTTATGCTGATGTAAGAGAAGAACTAAACATTCCGAAAGATGCAATAGTGTTGCTGTTTGTAGCACGGCTTACCCGTCAAAAACAACCGCTTGCACTTATAGAGGCTTTTGAAAAAGCACTGGCATCAAACCCAAAACTGCATTTACTTATGGTGGGCGATGGTGAAGACAAACCCAAAGCAATACAATTAATAAAAAAACTAAGGCTTGAAGATAAAACTACAATGCTGAAAGCACGCAGTGATGTGCCTGCATTACTTGCTGCAAGTGATATCTTTGTGTTGCCTTCCTTATGGGAAGGTTTGCCCATTGGTTTGCTGGAGGCCATGAGCATGGGCAAGGCAATTATCGCTTCCAATGCTGACGGAACAATTGAAATTATTGAAGATGGTATAAACGGGCTGTTAGTACAAATCAATGATCTTGTAAATACAACAGCATCTGCTATTACCAAATTAAGTAATGACGGCCCGCTTAGAAAAAAACTTGGCGAAGAAGCAAAAATAACAATTACACAACGCTTTAATGCCGAGGTAATGACAAACAGGATTGAAGAATTGTATACTCAACTCATGGAGGCTACTTAAATTTATAACCGTATGGAATTTGTACGCATAGCAGATATTAAACGGCTCAACTTCATCATAAGTGCATTAAAGCATCAACTGCCTGAAGGTGCAGAAGTACTGGATGTGGGATGCGGCAATGGCGTCATCAGCCGAAGTCTTGGCAGCGCAGGCTTTCATGTAAAAGGAATTGACATCAGTGAAAAAACAATTGCCCGTGCAAAAGAACTTAATGTATTTCCGAATGTTAAATTTGAAGTACGCAGTGCGGAACAATTAGTGGCTGATGGTGCAACCTATCATGCCGTTATTTGCAGTGAAGTATTGGAGCATTTACACGAGCCCGGCAAATTACTGGCAACTCTTTACCGGATATTACATAAAGATGGGGTTTTGATTGTAACAGTGCCCAATGGTAAAGGACCCCGTGAACGTTTTGTTACACGCCCGGTAATAAGCATGCAAAAAAGCAATGGTTTGCTCTGGAAAACAGTACAAAGCGTAAAACGATTGATGGGTTACAGCGGTACCACGGCTCAATCTGCTGCCGACGATCTAACACATATTAAGTTTTTTACAAGAAAAGACCTTGAACAACTGGCCGCATCCAATAATTTCAGGATTGTGAAATTTGGAAAGACAAATTTTATTGAAGATGTATTCCCGTTTTCATTTTTAACCAAACGGTTTAAAGTACTTCAAAAATGGGATTGTGCACTTGCTGAGAAATTACCTTATAGTTTTACCGGAGGTTTTGTAACTGTTTGGCAAAAAGCAAATGTTTAAACCATGAAACTTGCAGTGATCATACTACTTGTTGTTTTTATTGCACTGCAATTAGTCGCAGCTTTTTATCTGTTACTTCCTTTTGTGCTGCTGGTTCTTCATTTTCTGTTTACACGTAACAGGCAATTGATTGGAAAAAAATACAAACAGGTAACTGATAAGAATTTTGATTTTGCCGCCATCATTACTGCACATAAAGACACACGCTTTATTAAACCGCTTGTTGATTCATTTCTGAAACAGACCTATAAAAATTTTGTAGTGTATGTGGTAGCGGATGATTGTGATATTTCCGATTTACAATTTTCAGATGAGCGAATTAAAATTCTCAAACCGGAACCTGCTTTTCATGCAAAAATAAAATCAATTAAATATGCAGCAGATCAGTTTGTTCGCAATCATAATGTGCTCATTGTATTTGACTCAGATAATCTTGTACATCCCTCCTACTTACAAAATCTTAACCGGTATTTTCAATGTGGTTTCAGAGCCGTTCAAACACATATGCTTTCAAAAAACACAGGTACGGTTTATGCAAAACTTGACTCTATAGGTCATATTTACAATACGTTTGTAGAACGGCAATCAAGAATGGAACTGGGATTATCATCCAGTATTTTAGGCCTTGGTATTGCCATAGATACTGACTTATACAAACTGGTTATGTATAAAGATGCATTGGGAGGATTTGATAAGAAGTTGCAGGCTGATGTAATGAAACAGATACCACAACTGGCTTTTGCTGAAGATGCAGTTGTGTATGATGAAAAAGTGGACGATGGAGATACATTGGAAAAACAGCGGACACGCTGGATCTACACCTACTTTAAATATTTTAAAATCAATTTTAATCTTTTCCTCACCGGGTTAAAGCGTCTGAATTTTAACCTCGCTTTCTTTGGACTCACAGCGTTGCGTCCGCCATTGTTTTTAACTGTGGGTCTTGCATTGTTCTTTATCATTACCGGTTATTTTGTTCATCCGTTAATCTCTGCAGTATGGCTCACTATTCTGCTATTGTTTATACTTTCGTTTGTTCTGATTGTGCTTACACAAAGCAGGCAAAAAGGAATGGGGCAGGCTTTACTCTATATCCCTGTTATTGTATGGAGGCAGGTAACTGCTTTACTAAAAATGAATAAAGCACGTAAAGACTTTTTGAAAACAGAGCACGTAAATGTTATTTACATTGACGATTTGTTGAAACATGAGTCAGCTTAAGCAACTATACTATACACTCAGCTCAGTTTTACCTGTAACCCAACTGTTAAAAGCTGCCGGCAACCCTGTTCTTTTTCCTTACCATCATCTTGTGAGTAACCACAATGCATTACACATCAGGCATCTTTACAGTTATAAAAATGAACAACAATTTGCAGACGACCTGGACTATATGCTCCGTTATTTACGTCCCGTTTCAGCAAATGAACTTTCTGCCGCAGTAAAAAGCAAGCAGCCATTACCTTCAAATGCATTTCTCATGAGTTTTGACGACGGGCTCCGGGAAGTATATGATGTTATTGCTCCTGTATTGCTGAAAAAAGGAATACCTGCTGTTTTTTTTATTAACCCTGCATTTGTTGACAATAAAGAATTGTTTTACCGGTGCAAACTGAGTCTTATTATAGAAGAGCTCAGCAATACTGATGTTAGCATACAGTTGCTTGAGCAATGCCGCAACTTATTGAACTTACCTTCACATACCTCTTTAAATGAAGTTAAACACGCTGTAAAACAAATCAATAACCTTACGGCACATCTTGCTGATGAATTAGGGCTTTTACTCGGGATTTCATTTAATGACTTTCTCGAGACACAACAACCCTTTCTTACCACAGAGCAAATAACGGAACTGGGAAAGAAAGGATTTACAATTGGCGCTCATAGCTGGAACCATCCCTACTATCATTTACTCACAGATGAAGAAAAGCTTGAACAAACCATCAGCTCCATGAATTATGTAACAACACATTTTAAGCCATCGGTAACTACGTTTTCATTTCCGCATTTTGATAATCGCTTGTCACAAACCTTTTTTGATGCACTTAAAGAACGTACATCCATTGACCTTTTGTTTGGCATTCAAAATCAAAAGTATGAGCTGCAGAATAAGATGCTGCACCGCTTTAATGCAGAGCGGCCGGAGCTGCCGTTTAAAAAACAGCTTCATGGTGTTTTACTGTTCATGATTTTACAGAGGTTTACAGGCATGCATGCAGTTAAAAGAAAAGTATAGTGGTTTGTAACAGCGTATGGAAATAAAAAAGAACAACCTGAACGATAAAAAGTTTCACTTAAACAGGCTGTTCACGGCAAAAAATAACATTCATAAACCATTTACTGTTTATAAAAACAGATATCAGTAAACATAATAAACTGCAGGTAAAACACCTGAGTTTATTCGTACCGGAGTGCATTTATGGGGTCAAGTTTTGAAGCTTTTATAGCAGGATAAAGACCTGCAACCAGACCGGTTAAAAAACAAATACCCACACCTGTACCCACCCAGAGCCATGGCACCACAAAGCCGGTTTTTAAAAATATTGCAAACCCGTTACCCACAATAACACCAAGTATCACACCTATTATGGCACCTAATAAACTTATAAGAATACTTTCCCATAAAAATTGCGTACGAATAGTTTTTCCTTTTGCGCCGATAGATTTTGATAATCCAATTTCCCTGGTTCGCTCATTTACCGCCACAAGCATAATATTCGTTAAGCCTATTGCAGCACCAACCAAAGTAATTATACCAATCAGTATTGCAGCGAGTTGTACAAAACGTAATAAATTCTTAAATGTTTCAACAAGTGAATCGCTTCGATCAATATAAAAATTATCAACGTCTTTTGGATTCAACTTACGGATGGGTCTGAAGATGCCCGTAGCCTCACCCACTCCTGCATCCATCTGCGAAAAATCATTGGCTTTTATGGTGATACTGAAACTGCCATCGCCACTATACACACGCCGCACATTGTTATACGTAATGATGCAGATATTATCCAAGGCCAGAAACGAACTGGCGCCACGTTCTTTTAATGTGCCAATTACACGGTAACGGTTATTACCAATGCGAATGATTTTACCAACTGCATATTCCGGATTGGAGCGAAATAATTTCTTTACTATATCATTCCCAATGATCACCACTCCTCTTCCGCTTTCAATATCTAAGTTGTTGAAGTTGCGGCCTGTAATCAATTCATAACCACTGTTAAGCAAATAATTTTCATCGCCACCCATCACCCGTACGTTGGGATTGGTTTTCACTTCATCAAAAAAAACTGTGCCATTAAATGTGCCTGCTTTGGATATACTCACGGTAGCGGGAAAATTATACCGCTGCTTAAACGCTCTTGCTTCATCATATGTAATAATCCGCCCCATGTTGGAAGCACGTTCTTTTACCCCTTTCTTTGTTTTCTTTACATCAGAGCGGGGCGGACCACCCATTCTAAAGTTGCGCTCCCGGTAGCGGATGCTGAAGGAGTTTGCCCCCAGTATTGAAAAGTTTTCATACAAACTCTGATTCATGGCTTCAATAGCGGTAATAATACCGATGAGCGCCATAATGCCAAAAGCAATAATAGCCACTGTTATACCCGTGCGTAAACGGTTTGAACGAATGGTGCGCCATGCCAGTGAAAGTATATCAGAAAAAGTCATGTTTGTGTTTCTTCCCCGAAATTAGTGAAGTAGTGTCAATAATTAAGAAGTTTGGATGAACGGTGATGAAATACACAGACAATGACCAGATTGCCAGCATGAATGCAAAAAAGTTGCTTAGTGATGCACGTAGTGAAATCCCGACTCAAGCGAAACTTTAAAAATTTATGGTTCCGCTCTCTATTGTATTGATGGCTTGTAAACTCAATTTGCTTTTTTACACCTTCAGTCATTTTCATTACTGCCCCGACAATATCAATTGTATAAAACCCTGAGTAGTATTGATATACCGGTGGATTTTATAAACAATATATTTTCAATAAATACTTACATATTGAGTAAATTACCCGTATCCAAAAAAAATTCCCGCTCAAGCGGGAATTGAAATATGATAAAGTATTTTTTAGTTCATCAATACAACGTCAACCAGTTCAACAATGAACTTGGCAATACACCCAGCACAATAATAAGAGCAGCTACAACAAACAATACCGCTTTGTACACAGGTGTTGTTTCAATATCCTGACCATCACCCTCTTTGAAATACATGGCCTGAATCACTC
>CAYPBV010000086.1:0-14984 GCA_964409025.1 uncultured Chitinophagaceae bacterium
GGATAATGGGATAGGCCAGCTGATCACCCTGTACATGCAATTTTACAGAACGTATATTGGCTTTGTATATATAATCGCCCATTTGAGCGTAAGTGATTGCGCCTGTAATCAAAAGCAATATAAGTGTTGCTGTGCGAATGAAATTCATATACCAGAATCCATTAGTTTTACAATTCATCAAAGATAACCTGTTTGAATATTGTTTCGTTCATAGCCCGGCGGATTATACTGCAGAAGAATCATTCCTTTTCACGATTCATCATTCGCCTCTCTGCCGCTGCCACAGCTATAAGTGTTGCCATCATGATAATGGCGCTTGCTTTTGTAGCCGGTTTTCAGGAAACAGTTGCAAATAAAGTATTCAGCTTTTGGGGCCATATAAGAATTCAGGAACAGTTACCTTCTGTAAGCGGCCTGGCCGAAGAACTTCCATGCTTTAAGAACGATACAATTGAAAAAACGTTGCAAAATATCTCTAAAATAAAATATACAGATGTATTTGCAACAAAAAGCGCCATGCTTAAAACTACAGAAGGAATTGAAGGTGTGCTGCTCAAAGGTGTGGATCAATCATTTCATAAAGAGCGTATTCAATCTTATGTTGTTGAAGGCGGATGGATTCATTTTGATACATCACTGTCATCATACCCCATCCTTATATCATCCTACACAGCCAAGCAATTACAGCTTAAAACCGGCTCAAAGGCTTTTTTGTATTTTATAGATGAAGAAGGCGGAACACCCAGAATACGACCTGTAACTGTATGCGGTATTTATAAAACCTCCATTGAGGAGTATGATAAAACTTTTGTGCTTACTAATTTGCAATTGATACAAAAAATTAATGGTTGGAGCAGAGAGCAGATTGGTGGTTATGAAATTACGCTAAACGATTACAGAAAGGATTTTAGTGTGAGTAATCAATTGCTCGATTCAATTCCCACCAGCTGGTACAGCACACCTGTGCGGCAAATTTATCCAAATATTTTTGACTGGCTTAATCTTCAAAACACAAACCGCCGCATCATCATCATCATCATGTGTGTTGTTGCCATTATGAACTTAATTACCTGTTTGTTGATTTTGGTACTTGAACGCAGTAAAATGATTGGTTTATTAAAAGCTACCGGTGCAAGTGATGTACAGGTGCAAAGCATCTTCTGGCAACAGGGGGCCATAGTAGCTATTGCAGGTATTATTATTGGAAATATACTGGGCCTGGGTTTATGCTGGCTGCAGCAAACAACAGGTTTCATCAAATTAGATGAGGCCGCTTATTACGTGTCAAAAGCTCCTGTAAAAATTATTTTATGGCAGGTATTGCTGGTAAATTCAATTACGTTTATGGTGAGTCTTTTGGTATTATTAATTCCATCCTTGCTTATCAAACGTATCAGCCCGGTTGCTGCTTTAAGATTTGAATAAACAACTGATTTACTCATGCAGTACCAGCACAGGCACTTTACTGTGAAAAGCAATTTCCTTTGTATGACTTCCGGCAAATAACTGATGCAGTAAATTATGCTTTTTAGGAACAGCAATCAGTATTTCAATACTGTGCGCAAGGGCATAGGTACTTAAACCTTCTGCTACATTTTCACCTTCAATAAAATGATAGGAGGGATGCATATGTTCAAACATCGTTTCAATTAATCCGCTTTGGAATGGCACATCTTCATTCCAGTTACGTTGCTGAAAATCAATATTGAGTACATGTAATCTGGCACCGAAGGTTTTAACCAGCTCGATTATTTTTTTATCAGGTATCGCATTGATTACATCTCTGAAATCTGTTGTTAATCCGATATCTGTAATGCTTGTAAAATTTGCAAGCTCCGGTACAATAAGAACAGGTACAGTATTTGTTTTCGCCACTTCAAGCGTATTGCTTCCAATAAATGTTTCTTTAATTTTTCCTGCTCCGGTAATACCCATCACTATCAAAAACACCTGCATAGCATCTGTAAGCGCTTTTACCACATCTTTTAAATTACCATCCATGACCATGGATTCTATTTTAATGACGGGCTCTTCTTTATCCAACTCAATGGCTAACTGCTCCAGCTTTTCTTTCATAAGTGAACGCAGTGATTCCTCAGAATACAACATACCTTCCACCATGGGAAAAGAAGGAGGGGGCTCATACGCATGAACCAGTATAAGCTTTGCACCTACCTGTTTTGCGAGTTGCTGTGCATACCTTGCCGCATGTGTGGATGTGCCGGAAAAATCTACAGGAACTAAAATTGTTTTCATACATCAAGTGTTTATGTAAAACTAATTTTAGAAAACATCACGGGAGATGATGATAGTCAGAATGACTGCAATTTGACGTCAGGAATCTTTGCGGGCTTATTTTTTGAGTTAAAATCTACAAAACACCTTTTGTAGATGGTAAATGATTGCTCATGGGATCTCTTTTTACCGCCATACGAACTGCTTTGGCAAATGCTTTAAAAATGGCTTCAATTTTATGATGTTCATTATCACCACGGCATTCAATATTCAGATTACACCTGGCAGCATCACTGAAGGATTTGAAGAAATGGAAAAACATTTCAGTAGGCATTTCACCAATTTTTTCCCGTGTAAAAGAAGCATTCCATACCATCCAGTTGCGTCCGCCAAAATCGATGAGAACTTTTGCTTCTGCTTCATCCATGGGTAATGCAAAGCCATAGCGTTCCATGCCACGCTTATCAGCTAGTGCTTTGGCAAAGGCTTCACCCAGTGCAATACCTGTATCTTCAATGGTATGATGCTCATCAATATACAAATCGCCTTTAGCGGTAATATTTAAATCTATATTTCCATGACGGGCAATTTGATCCAGCATGTGATCAAAAAAACCAAGACCTGTAGTAATGTTTGCTTTACCACTGCCGTCCAGATTTAATTCAATGCTGATTTTTGTTTCATTGGTATTTCGTTCATGCTTTACAGTGCGCAAGCCCAGTTTGAGAAACTCATAAATCTTTTTCCATTCAGTGGTTTCCAAGGAAATGGTAGAGGAACGAAGTTCTGCCAGCTGATCCTGAATTTCAGCTGCACCCAGATTGGCATCATTGTTTAACCAAATGCCTTTACATTCCAGGTTTTTTGCTAATTGAATATCGGTAATGCGGTCGCCAATTACAAATGAATTAGCCAAATCATATTCCGGATTGTTGATGTAGTTACCAAACATGCCAATGCCCGGCTTGCGTGTGGGTTTGTGTTCATGCGGAAAGCTTCTGTCAATTAACACATCAGCAAAATGCACGCCTTCATTGGCAAAACTCTTTATTACAAAATTGTGCAAAGGCCAAAACGTATCTTCAGGAAAACTATCTGTACCCAATCCATCCTGATTGGTGGGCATTACTAACTCATAATCCAATTCAGTTGCTATTTTTCTTAAATAGAAAAACACATCAGGGTAAAACGTAAGTTTATCAAATGAATCCAATTGATAAGTAGGAGGTGCTTCGTTAATTAACGTGCCATCACGATCAATAAATAAAACCCGCTTGCCTTTTATTTCTGAATTTGCCATTATTCAACTATTACTTTTTTAATTTCATGCGTTCTACTTTTACTTCGCCTATTCCCACTGCACTTGCCTTATTACCAAAACTATTACGCACATAAGTTAATACATCAGCTATCTGTTGATCATTAAGCTGTGGTTGTGCAGGCATGGGATTGTCATAATAATCGCCATTAATTTCTACAGCCTCATTAAAACCTTTGAGTATAATGTTAATCAACCGCTTTTTATCACCCAGTACATAAGTTGTTTTAATCAGCGGTGGATTCATACGTGGCACACCCGCACCATCAGCCTGATGGCAGGTAAGACAATAGGTATCATACACTTTTTTACCACGCTGCATGCTTATTTTCAAATCGGGTTGTGATGATGTAAAAGACATCAGCAACACTAGCGTCAATATTGCAAAACTGATGAGTAATTTTTTCATCGCTTATTTACCGGTATAAATGATTTTCCAAATGGTACCACCCTGGTCATCAGCAATGTACATGGCTCCATCTTTATCCATTGCCAAACCACAAGGTCTGTGTTTGGCTTTTGAAGGCGTTAAGTTTTCTGCTCCACCTGCAAAATCATCAGCAAAAATTTCATAGTCGCCACTAGGTTTACCATTTTTCATCGGCACAAAAACAACGTTATAACCACCTTGCTTCAAAGGTGCTCTGTTCCAGCTGCCATGAAAGGCGATAAATGCACCATCCTTATACTTTGATCCAAATTGATTGCCTGTATAAAACAGTAATGCATTAGGTCCCCAATGTGCAGGAAACGCATACAGCGGTTGCTCTTTGGTACCACAATCACCTTCTTTTTTTCCGTCGCCACCATATTCAGGACTTTGTATTTTTTTCTTTTGAAACGGATCATAGTAGCAATAAGGCCATCCGAAGTCCATGCCTTTTTTAGCAATAAAAAACTCTTCGGCCGGTAATTCAGCACTTTGCTCGTTATTAAAAAGTGTTGGATGCAACGTATTTAATTGATCACGTCCATGCTGTGTTACAAACAATTCATTAACCGATGTATTCCAATCAAGGCCTACTACATTTCTTAAACCGGTAACGTAACGCACGCCATCAGCATAGGATTGATTGAGTTTGTCAATCCGGAATTGCCAGATGCCACCTGCAGTTTCAAGAATAGGGCAGGGCATTTGGCCGGGTGAGCCTGCTGTACGGTCCTGCTCCTGACAAGCATTGCTGGGCGCCCCAATATTTACATAAATGAATCCTTTGCCATCAAGTGTGATGGACTTGCTTGCATGCTGACGTTTATTAACCAGGCCGGTTACAATTTTTTCCGGAGCATCAGGATTTTCAATTTCATTCTTGTTGTTAAATTTATAACGAAACACTTCATCATCACTCGATGCATACAAATAGCCATTACTGATGGCAATACCTGTACCCCCATAGTTTCCGAATGCAAATTGCTCATCAGCCACACCATCACCATTGGTGTCACGCAAACGAATGATGCCTTTGCCATCTCTTAAGCGTTCAAGTTTTACATATACATCACCATTTGTATGCACAGCAATATGACGGGCTCTGCTTAATTTTTCTGCAACAACAATGGCTTTAAATCCTGAAGGCAGTTTTAAACTTACAGGAGTACCTGTTTGAGCACAAGCTGAAAACGTATAACAGGCGAGTACCACAACTAACAGAATGATTCGATTCATATACAGATTTTTAAAGTTCTAAAGTTATGTTTAAACAATAAATGAACGCAGTGCGTTGAGTAATTCATCATTTTCTTTTGCCGTTCCTACAGTAATACGCAAGCAACCTTCACACAATTCTACTTTACTGCGGTCCCGCACTACAATTTGCCGGGTTAATAGATAATTATAAATGGCTTTGGCATCTATGGTTTTTACGAGCAGCGCATTGGCGTCAGAAGGATAAACATGCAGTACGCAGGGTACAGCAGGCAATTCCTGTTCTAAGCGTTTGCGTTCATCCACAATAATCTGAATCATGGCATTTACATCCTGTACATTGTCCAGTGCTTTAATGACCAACTCCTGTACTGCTTCACTGATATTGTAAGGTGGCTTTACTTTATTATACACCTGAATGATTTCTTCACTTGCAAAAGCCATTCCTAAACGAAGGCCGGCAAGTCCCCATGCCTTACTCAACGTTTGTAATATCACGAGATTGGGATATTCTTTTAATTCAGGAATAAAGCTGCGTTGTCTTGAAAAATTGATGTAAGCTTCATCAATCACTACCAATCCGTCAAAATTATTCAGCACCATTTCAATGTCTTCTCTGTTGAGTGAGTTGCCTGTGGGATTGTTGGGCGAACACAACCAAATAATTTTTGTGTTTGCATCCACCAAGGTTTCCATGTGTATGAGATCAAGCTGAAAGTTATCCAGCAGCCTGGCTTTACGTACTTCCACATCATTAATATTGGCACTTACTTCATACATGCCATAGGTGGGCGGACAAATGATGACATTGTCTTTACCGGGGTTGCAAAAAGCACGGTACAAAATATCAATACATTCATCACTGCCATTACCGATGAATATTTGTGATGGTGCCACACCTTTGATGGATGCTAATTTCTCTTTGATTTTTTTCTGATGCGGATCGGGATAGCGGTTATACCATTTGGTAAGCGGCGAGCCAATGCTGTTTTCATTGGCATCCAGATACACTTTTGCTTCGCCATGAAATTCATCACGTGCTGAAGAGTAGGGCACTAAAGTTTGAATATTTGCTCTGATGAGATGTTGTAAATTAAACGACATTGTTTTTTGTTTATTAGCGTTTGTACTGCTATTTTGCTTCTGTTGTGTCACTCACTTCAACTTTCGTATTTCTATTGAGCAAAACTAATGTTCAAGTTCTTTTTACTACTCAATAATTTTTAATCTTAAACTCACAGCTCTCTTATGTGCCTCCAATCCCTCAGCTTCTGCCATTAACTCAACAGCTTTACCAATATTTTGCAATCCCTCCTGACTTAACTTTTGATAAGTAATCTTCTTAACAAAACTATCTACACTTACTCCACTGTATGCACGTGCATACCCGTTAGTAGGCAGCGTATGATTGGTGCCGCTGGCATAATCACCTGCACTTTCCGGCGAGTAGTTGCCTATAAAAACAGAACCGGCATTGGTAATACGTTCAGCAAGCTGTTCCTCATTTGCACAACTGATGATTAAGTGCTCTGCCGCATACGCATTTACCAGTTCAATCATTTCATCAACAGTACTTACTATAATCGCTTTACTGTTTTCCAATGCTTTGGCGGCTAATTCTTTTCTGGGTAATTCATTCAACTGCTTTTCTGTTTCCTTCAGGATTGCCGCTATCATTTCCTCAGAGGTACTCACTAACAGTACTTGTGAATCCACACCATGTTCTGCCTGACTTAATAAATCGGCTGCAGCAAAAACAGGATTAGCGGTAGCATCAGCCATCACACATACTTCGCTTGGTCCTGCGGGCATATCAATAGCTACACCATCTTTTTGTACCAATTGCTTAGCTGCTGTTACAAATTGATTACCCGGCCCGAAAATTTTATATACCTGCGGAATGCTTTTTGTGCCATAAGCCATGGCACCAATAGCCTGAGCACCGCCAGTTTTAAAGATGTTTTTTATACCGCATAATTGTGCTGTATACAAAATAGCGGGGTGAATGCTGCCATCTTTTGAAGGTGGTGTACATAAAATGATTTCTTTACAACCTGCAATGGTAGCCGGTACTGCCAGCATTAAGATGGTTGAAAAAAGAGGAGCCGTGCCACCGGGAATGTATAAGCCCACTTTTTCAATAGCTACTGCTTTACGCCAGCAAACAACACCGGGCATTGTTTCAATTTGCTCCACTGTTGTAGTTTGCCGTGCATGAAAGGTTTCAATATTTCTTTTGGCTGTTTGAATGGCTTCTTTCAATTCATTGGTTACGAGCGCCACCGCCTGAGCAATTTCTGCATCACTCACTTTTAATTCATCAATACTCACTTTATCAAAAATGGTAGAGAAGCGCTTGAGTGCATCATCACCACTGTTTTTTACCTCGTGCAAAATATTTTTTACACTGGCTTCCAATGAGGATGAATCCATTGCCAGCCGCTGCAGCAATTTTGCCCACTCTGCTTTTTTGGGATGTTTTACGATTTGCATCTTTTTATTTGTTCAACCCCTTCGGGGTTTGTTTATGTATTGTTGTTTGTATTATTCAAATTCAACTGCTTTGCAGTGGCATAACATACAATGGCAGTATTTACAAATTCATTTTAAACATTGTATAAGTTAGCCCTGTGCCTTGATGGCTTTCCCCATTGGGGGAAGTCGGAACGGGCTTGCCTATATCACCATTTTCTCAATAGGCACCACCAATATTCCTTCAGCTCCGGCAGCTTTCAACTGTTCAATCTTTTCCCAAAATTCATCTTCACTCAAAACACTGTGTACACTGCTCCATCCTGTTTCAGCCAATGGCAAAACTGTTGGACTTTTCATACCCGGTAATAATGCAATGATGTTTTGAATTTTATCATTGGGCACATTCATCAGCACATATTTGTTACGCTTGGCCTTTTTAACCGCCTTAATTCTGAAAACAAGTTTATCTAACAATAACTGCTGTGCATCCGTAAGCTTTTTGTTTTTAATCAAGACCGACTGTGATTGTAAAATGCTTTCCACTTCTTTCAATCCGTTCATAAGTAAAGTAGAACCACTGCTTACTAAATCCACCACCACATCAGCCAGTCCAATGCCCGGTGCTATTTCCACACTGCCGCTGATTTCATGTATTTCAGCCTGTATGCCATTTTTCTTCAAAAACTCATGCACCAAAAAAGGATAACTGGTAGCAATACGTTTGCCCTCAAGACTTTTTACGCCTTCATAGGTTTGGTTACGCTGGATAGCGATGCTCAATCTGCATTTTCCAAATCCGAGTTTTTCAACAATATCAGCCTGCTTGTTTTTTTCAAAAAAAACATTTTCACCCACAATACCAATATCAGCCACACCATCTTCCACATATTGCGGTATATCATCATCTCTTAAAAAGAATACTTCCATGGGAAACGTATCGCTTTCAGTTTTTAAACGGTCTTTCACGTTCCGTAATTCAATACCGCATTCGTTGAGCAACTTTACACTTTCATCGTACAATCGGCCGCTTTTTTGAATAGCGATACGGAGTTTGGTTTCTGCAGTGCCGCCGCCGCTTAAATCGCTGAGCGGGGTGTATTTTATTTCCTGATTCATAATTGTTCTTTGCAATTTTTCCTGTTTATAACATCAATAAAAAAAGGCTTACATATGTAAGCCTTTCTTCATTTATGTGTAGCACATAGCACATCGGGCTTACCGTTAAAGGCAAGTATGATGATGATGTGTATGTGTGTTTAATTTCACGATGCGAAGATAAGGTCACATTTTTAAACTGCAAATATTTTTGTTGAACGGCATTTAAATTTATGTCGCTTCATTTACATTAGCATACATTTCAACATGAGAACTTTCTGTTTATTATTATTCAGCATTATACTTCATTCCTGTTCCACAAAAAATGAATGGCAATTGGTATGGAATGATGAATTTGAAACCAATGGCTTGCCCGACTCTTCCAAATGGAATTATGATACCGGTGGTCATGGCTGGGGCAATAATGAATTGCAGTATTATACCAAAACCAATCTCAATAATGCAAGAGTAGAAAACGGTGTGCTTATTATTGAAGCCCATAAAGATTCCATAGACTCCAATCCATTTACATCAGCCCGAATGATTACAAAAGGCAAAGGTGACTGGAAATATGGCAGGGTAGAAGTAAAAGCCAAACTACCTAAAGGAAGAGGTACATGGCCCGCCATCTGGATGCTGGCATCTACCAACCCGCTCAAGTGGCCCGATGATGGCGAAATAGACATTATGGAGCATGTGGGCTACAATCCCGGCTTTATTCATTTTTCTATTCACACAAAAAAATTCAACCACATTTCCGGTTCTCAAAAAACTGATACCTTGATGCTGGCTGATGCTATGCGATTATTTCACGTTTATGCCATGCACTGGAATGAGCAATCGATGCAGTGGTTTGTAGATGGCAAACAGGTATTTGAAGTATTGAATGATGGCACAGGTGCTGATGCCTGGCCTTTTAATCAACCCTTTCATTTATTATTAAATATAGCAGTGGGTGGTAACTGGGGCGGACAAAAAGGAGTAGATGAAACAGTTTTTCCGCAGCAGATGCAGGTTGATTATGTACGGGTTTATCAACGGGAACATCCCTGAAAAAACAGGGCCAACCCTAAAAAGAGTCGGCCGTTGCTAACTTATGAAAAACACCTGAGCGCAAGTTATAGAATTCATTCACTAAAAACCAAAAAAATGAAGAAGTTTTTTTTGTCGTTGGCTTGTTTGGTCAGTATTTACTCTTTTGCACAAGATGCGGTAAGCTACCAAACACCTCCACAGGTGATTATGGATTTGGCTTTGGCCAAACCCACACCACAGGTAAGTGTTGATAATAAAGGCGAGTGGATGCTCATTATTGAACGGAACAGCTATCCAACTGTAGAAGAATTGGGTCAGCCGGAAGTGAGAGTGGCAGGGATGCGTATTAATCCGAATAATTTTTCATTGAGCCGCCAAAATTTCATTAACAACTTTACCCTTAAAAATTTAAGAACATCTAAAGAATTTAAGATAGCTGGTTTGCCTGCCAATTTACTTTCTACAACAGCCGTGTGGAATGAAAAGCAAACTAAAATTGCCTTCACAAATGTAACTTCATCACAGGTGGACTTGTATGTGATTGATGTAGCAACCCAAAAAGCAGCAAAGGTGAACAAAACACCGCTTAATATTTTAATGGGTGGTGCATTCAGTTGGGCAGATGACAATACCTTGATCTACCGCACAACAATTGCACCTGCATCAGCTATGCCCAAACGCCCCATTACGCCTAAAGGCCCAACCGTTCAGGAAAATTTTGGCAGTGCATCACCCCGTCCCACGTTTCAGGATTTAATCAAAAGTCCGTATGATGAAAGTTTATTTGAGTTTTTCACCAAGGCACAATTGGTGAAAAATAGTAATGGTGTTGAAACAAAAATAAATGCGCCGGCGATTTATGCGTCAGTAAATCTCTCGCCCGATAAAAAATATCTGCTTGTTCGCAGCATCAACAAACCCTATTCTTACGCCGTACCGGCAGGTGGTTTTAACTCCACCGTAACCATTCATGATGCCAACGGAAAACTCATTAAAGAGCTGGTTAAACTTCCTTCTGCTGAAACAGCACCTGCAGGTAATGATAATGTACAAGATGCACCCAGGAGCATTCAATGGAGAGATGATGAAGCAGCTACCGTGGTTTGGTGCAAACCTTTAGATGGCGGTTTAATGAGAAACAATGCCGAGTACCGTGATGCTGTGTATGGATTAGCAGCACCGTTTGCAGGTGAAGCCAAAGAATTGTTTAAAACAAAAAACCGTTATGCCGGTATAGCCTGGGGCAATAACAATTTTGCATTGGTACTTGAAGTGCTGCGTAGTAAAGCCAGAACATGGATGAACAGATGGAACCCATCAACAGGTGAGATGGAATTACTGATGGAAAGAAGTTTGAATGATGCCTATGCAGACTTAGGAAGCCCGGTTACTACCAAAAATCAATTTGGCAGAGAAGTAGTGATTCCTGAAAACAATCAGCTGCTTATGAACAATACAACAGGTGCATCACCAAAAGGTGATTTACCGTTTCTTTCAAAGTTTGATTTGGGTACCAAGAAAAATGAAATTCTCTGGCGTTGCAGCGAAGATGTGTATGAATTAGTGGTAGATGTACTTGATGCTAAGACAATGCGTGTGGTTACCCGCAGAGAAACACAAACCGTAGTTCCTAATTATTACATCAAACAGATAGGGAATAATGCCAATGAACAACAAATAACATCATTCACCAATCCATATCCGGCGCTGGAAGGCATCAGCAAGCAAAAGATTTCTTACAAGCGTGCAGATGGCGTGGACTTAACAGGTGATTTGTATTTGCCCAAAGGTTATGATGCAGCTAAAGATGGCCGGCTTCCCATACTTATGTGGGCTTACCCCAGAGAGTTTACCAATGCACGGGATGCAGCACAGGTGCGTGGCTCAAAAAATTCATTTATCAGAATCAACTGGGGATCACCTATTTTCTGGGTTACCCAAGGTTATGCCGTATTAGACAATGCAGAAATGCCCATCGTAAGTACAAGTGCTGATAAAAAACCTAATGATGATTTTGTTTCTCAATTGAAATTAAATGCCCGTGCTGCTATAGATAAATTGTATGAAATGGGAGTGGGTGACAGTACGAGAGTGGGCGTGGGCGGTCATAGCTATGGTGCATTTATGACGGCCAATTTACTGGCGCATACCAATTGGTTTAAAGGCGGCATTGCACGGAGTGGTGCCTATAACCGCACGTTAACACCGTTCAGTTTTCAAAATGAAGACCGTACTTATTGGCAGGTACCGCAATTGTATTTTGATATGAGTCCGTTCAGCTTTGCCCATCAATTAAAAACACCCATTCTTTTGGTTCATGGTGAAGCAGATGATAACACAGGTACATTCCCCATTCAGAGTGAGCGCATGTATCAGGCGTTAAAAGGAAATGGCGCCAATGTGCGTTATGTGGTATTACCTTATGAAGCGCATGGCTATCGTGGTAAGGAAAATATCTTACACCTTTTGTGGGAAGAACATATGTGGCTGGAAAAATTTGTAAAAGGGAATAAATAATACACTTCCTGCTATGGCATCATCAACAAAAGCAATCATTGCGATTGCTTTTGTTATTTCAATGAAGCCGGTATGAAAATTTAATTGTAAAATTGCGTACAAAAAAATCATATCCTCTATCATTTACATACATAAAGATGAATGAATGGAAAACCAAAAACCTCCCTTTAACCGCCGAAAATTTTTATTGAATAGCGCCAAAGTAGGTGCGGCCGGTGTGCTGGGTTATGTGTTGTATGCTGGAAGAAAGGAAGCTATCTCAAAAGTAGATCCTGCGCCACCTCCTGCGGCAGAACCCACTACTCATGATTTTTTAACCCAACCCATTCTTACTTCACTGGTACAGGGTGAAATGACCATTCAATGGATTACAAGGAAAAAGAGTTACAGCTGGGTAGAGTATGGACTTACAAAAGATTTAGGTCAAGTGGCTGAACATGTAATGGATGGATTAACTGATGCCAATGATCGCATACATACTATTACATTTAAAAATCTGAAACCAGGTACTACTTATTTCTATCGCATTTGCTCCAAAGAAATTGAATCATTTGCCAGAGAAGAAGAAATTGAGTTTGGCAAAACCATTAAAAGCGAAACTTATTCTTTTAACAGTATTGATACTTCAAAAAAAGAATGGAGCTGGCTTATTATGAACGATGTACATGACAGACCCGAATCAATAAATCTTTTATACAACATAGCAAATACAAAAGCAGATTTTATTTTTATAAATGGTGATATTTTCAACTATGCTGAAAATGAAAAACAGATTATCAGCCATTTATTACAACCCTGCAGTGAATTATTTGCATTTCATACACCATTGCTGCTTTCAAGAGGCAATCATGATATGCGTGGTAGTTATGCCAGAAAACTAAAACAATATCTGCCGTTTAAGAATGAGTATTTTTATACCTATCAAACAGGCCCGGTGTTTACTGTTGTACTGGATACAGGGGAGGAAGAAGTAACTCATCCATTTGACAAGTCTGATGCATACCGTGAAATGCAGGCAAAATGGTTTGAGCAAATTGCAGAAACTGATGCGTTTAAGCTGGCAAAATTCAGAGTTGTAAAAATGCACATACCACCATACTATTCATTAAATAAAAAAGGTTCCAATCATTGCAGGCGGTTATTTTCACCTTTATTTGATAAGTACAATGTAGATATTGTTTTTTCCGGTCATACACATAAGTATGGTGTTTATTCACCAATTAAAGGTAAACATGAGTATGCTATAATAATTGGCGGGGGCAGGTATGATGGTACGAGGGCTATTATTAAAGTAAAAGCAAATGAAGCTGAAATTACTGCACAAATTCTTAAAGAAGATGGTTCAAGTGCAGGTAAACTAACCATAGCCGCAAAACAGGTATAACGTCTCAGGCCGCAGTCAGAAATTTTACAAAACTTCGTTTGGCAATGGGTAAAAATGTTTCTTCCACAGGGTAACTCAAATTTGTTTCAATACTGTAAACTGCCGGGTTGGGAAGTTCACTTCTGTTACGAATGAGTTCGCCTTTTATATTTTCATAGGTATTTACCAGATTACTCAACCATTCATCTACAAAACTTGTTTTTAAGGCTCTGTATTGTGAATCATGCCGTTCAAAAATACTTAAGCGATAGGAATATACTTTGGTTTGTTTCTTATGCGTGTTTCGTAAAAATAAATAGCCTTCATTTACATCTAATGGTAATAAACCTACAGGTGCAATACTGATGCTTTGCTCTACCAGTTCATAAATTTCTGTACCGTTGCTGATGGTGGATTTTATAGTATCAATAGAGTAGTGAATGATGGATTCCAGTTCCAGCATGAGTTCATCATCCTCAATCATTTGCTCATAAAGCAACTGCAGCTTTTCCATTTGAATACCGGTGAGCTTTTTGGGAAACTGCTCCTGCAAATACTTTTTATTTTCCCTGAAAGCCACTAAATTATTATAATGAAAAATTACATCGCCCAACTGGGGATAAAGCTTTGCTTCATTAAAATAACGGTTTACTTCCTGCAGGTAGGCAAGGAGGGTGTACTTTTTTAATTCGAAATCAATGTAGCCATCGGCAAACCAGGTTTCAGATAAAGTCTTCATGAGTTATGGTTTTAATGGGTTCTGTTTGTACTAAATTTACAAATAAGACTTTTAGAAATGAAATCAAGTTTAAAAAAAAAAATCTAAAAATTAGACATGAAATAACCATTCAAATACCGGGTTTTGTTCTAACCGTTGATGAATATTTCATTAGCTGATGTTTGAGAAAGCTGTTTGGTTATACATGTGTTCAGGTAAAACAATAAAAATATACACATGAAATTATTTTTAACGATTGCAATTGCATCTATTCTTTTTACCTCCTGTAGTCATACTACTTTTTATGTGGTGCGTCATGCTGAAAAAGCAACTGCTGCAGCCAATATGAGCAGCGATGTGGAGTTAGCAGATGCCGGTAAACAACGGGCCGAAAAATTAAAAGAATTACTGGGTGATAAAAAAATCGGTACCATCTTTTCTACGCAAACCATCCGCACCACTTCAACTGCCAAACCTTTAAGCGAGGCAACGGGTGTGCCTCTAGTTATTTACAATCACAGAGATACGATGGATAAATTTATAGCACGTGTGAAAGCAATTAAAAAAAACAATGTATTGATTG
>CAYPBV010000087.1:0-14858 GCA_964409025.1 uncultured Chitinophagaceae bacterium
CTTCTCTTCCTTCAGCCACTGTAAGCCACATATAATAACTCTGCGCTTCATTGCTGAACTGATAAAAACGGATATGTGCATCCTGTACCACTTTTGGTTGCGGGCTCACGCCACCGTTGTTAAGGTTTAATAAATTGGGCGATACAGTAAACTGTTCTTTGATCCATCCCCAGAAATCTTCATCCTGCATGGCATCTACATCATTCAACAATTGAAACTGCTGAAAGCGATGTTCTGCTTCATGGGCAAACGCTTTGTTGGCAATAGGGAAAAATGTAAATGCACCTGTTGCAGCAGTAAGTTGTGTTAAGAATTTTCTGCGGGAAGTCATGGTAGTTGGGTTTCACTAAAGATAAGAAGATAGAAACACAGATGGAAATGATGCAAGGGAAAGAATCGCAGATTTAAATGACTGAACTGATGAGAACAGATAAATCCATCAGAGTCCGTCATGTCGACGAAGGAGACATCTCTAGACCATAAAGCTGTAAATAAAAAATCATAATACTAAAACTCAAACACGTCTATTGCTTAGATATGCCTCGTACCTCGGCATGACGGTGCAGTTAGGTTTACAAAAAGTAAGAGATTGATTCACCTCAGACGAGGTAGTCAGACTTGGCGTTTGCAATTGCACTCGCTGCCACAAACCCACTCGTCCATGCATGTTGAAAATTGAAACCACCGGTTACACCATCCACATCCATGATTTCTCCGGCAAAAAATAAGCCGCTGTGTAATTTACTTTGCATGGTATTGGGATCAATTTCTTTTAATGACACACCACCTGCGGTAACAAACTCTTCTTTAAACGTTGTTTTACCTGCAACCTGTAATTCCTGATTGATTAAAAGCTGAATGAGTTTGTTTTGAGACTTTGCAGGTAAATCGGCCCAGCGCAAGTCTTCATTGATATCAGATGTATGTAGTAAATAGTACCACAAACGATTGGGCAGTTGAAACAAATTGGTATTGCTGATTTTTTTTGAAGCGTTATTGGCTCTTGTATCTTGTATTTTGGTTCTTGTATTTTCTTCCTTTACATCACCCAACCAATTAACAGAAACCCTAAATTGATAATTCAATTGCTGCAACTCTCTGGCACCCCATGCAGAAAGTTTCAGCACACAAGGTCCGCTCAATCCCCAATGCGTAATTAACAATGGTCCGCTGTTCTTTAATTTGGTTTGTTGAATTTTTACTGTTGCTTCGGCAACACTCACCCCCATCAATTCATTCAATGGATGTTTGGGAATATTAAACGTAAATAAAGAAGGTACCGGTTCAATAATGGTATGCCCTGTATCTTTCAACCAATCAAACTGGCTCAACTTTGTAAAACCTCCACTTGCCACACAAACAAAATCGCATTCAATAATTTCATTTGATAATACAACCTGCCATTTACCTTCCGCCTTATGCCTTACACCTTTTACCTCACGATTCATCAATATCTCTACGCTATAACGATTGGCTTCCCGCAACAAACAATCAATAATTGTTTGCGATGAGTCTGTAACAGGGAACATTCTTCCGTCAGCTTCAGATTTCAATTTCACACCACGGCTCTCAAACCATTCAATGGTATCTGTTGTAAAGAACTGATGAAAAGCCTTGCGTACAAAATGTTCCCCACGTGGATAATGCAGGCTCATGTCTTTGATATCAAAACAGGCATGGGTTACATTGCAGCGACCACCACCGCTTACTTTTACTTTAGAAAGAAGTTTATTTGATTTCTCCAGAAGTACCACTTTCAACTGCGGATTCATTCTTGCTGCATTCACTGCACAAAAAAAACCGGCGGCGCCTCCGCCAATTACAACTAACGTTTTTGAATCATTCATTAAATCAAACAATTAACCATTTCAAAGACTTCACTCCTTTTCTCTTTTGATCTCTTAGCCACTACCTCATCATCATCAACGCTGCAAATACTTCAATTCCATTTCTGAAATTGAGCAAACGGATATTTTCATTCTCAGCATGCTGATTGTTATCATGATTGGCAATGGGTACTGTAATGGTTGTTGCTTTCAGATATTTATCGAACAGAAATAAGGGCAAGCTACCGCCGAGTGTGGGCATGAGTACTACTTGCTCATCAGTAGTAGATTGTACAGCTGCAATCACTTTTTGTGCTATGGGCAAATCCATTTTTGTTTTTTGTGCATTATAGCCACTGCTCAAAACTACTTTGGCAATCTTGGGATACTTGCTTCGTTCCTCATCCGTTGGTTCCCGGTCAATCACATAATAGCCCTGTGCTTTAATATGTGCTACAACCAATTGCTGTTGCTTTTGAAAATCATTACCGGCTACTAATCGTAAATCCAGCACACAGGTTGCTGATGTAGTAATTACATTGCTTGCATTTTTTCCAACACTACCACTTTGCATTCCATTGATGTTTAGCGTGGGCAGATTAATCGCTTCTGCCAGACTCATCCCTTTCATCTCCTGTTCTGAAAATCCTAATTCATTTTTCATTTGTACATCTACTGGTGGTACTGCTGCCAGAGCTTTCTTTTCTCCTTCAGTCAGGGGAATCACATCATCATAAAATCCTTTAATCGTAACCCTGCCGTTATCATCTTTCATAGAAGCTAATAACTTAGACAGCATCATAGCCGGATTGGGCGCCCAGTTTCCATAATGACCGCTGTGCAAGGGACGTTTACTTCCATAAACAGTTACATCCACATGTGCATCACCACGCACACCAAACACTACCTGTTTTAATCCGCTTTGATGTACAGGACCATCACAGATGATCCACAAATCACTTTTGAGTAAAGAAGAATAATTCTGTAATATCTCATGCAAAAAATCACTTCCTTTTTCTTCTTCACCTTCAAAGAAAAATTTGATATTGACGGTTGGCTTCAACCCGGTTTTCATTAATGCATCATAGGCATTAATAATAGCCATCACTCCAGCTTTATCATCACTGGCTCCTCTTGCATAAATTCTGTTTTGTAAATCATAAGGTTGAGTGGTTGGAAAATTGATAATGGTTCCGCCTTTCTCCAAGGATTCGCTGGTGAGTACAGGTGTAAATGGTGATAGACCTTTTGCCCATTGCGAAGGAATCACCGGTTGCCCGTCGTAATGTGCATAAAAGATGATCGTTTGCGTAGCACCTGGCACCATCACTTCACCATACACAGCAGGAACAGATTTGTTATTGGTGGGAAATAATAGTTGTACGTTCTGAATACCACGTTTGGTCATGGCATTCATAATAAAATCTGCATTGCGGCGAATGTTAACTGAATCGCCAACAATATTGGGAATAGCTAAGAGCGAAACAAATTCGTTGATAATAGCATGTTGATTGTTTTCAAAATGCTTTCTTACTTTGAGCAATTGCGGCGTTTGCGCCCATAAAAAATGAGTGCAGCAAAAAGCAACACTCATCAATATGATCTTTTTATTCATACAGCATAGTTAAGGCTGTAAGTTACAAAAGCATCAGTAATAAGAAGCATCCAAATGGGGATTGGCTTTTTCAGCCGCTTCAATGGCTGCAAACGAAGAGAGGATGTCTGCTTTGCCACGCTTTACACATACGTTATGTTCATAATGTGCACTGGGCTTTCCATCCTGTGTTAAGATAGTCCATCCATCTTCAGCATGATATACTTCTTTCACTCCCAGATTGATCATGGGTTCAATGGCAATAACAGTTCCTTCTTTTAATTTAGGGCCATTGCCCCGCTTTCCATAGTTGGGTACTTGTGGCTCTTCATGCAATTTACGGCCCACACCATGACCTACCAGTTCACGCACCACACCATAACCGTGTTGTTTTTCAGTATACTCCTGAATGGCATAAGCTATATCACCCACACGGTTGCCATGTACAGCTTTTTCAATTCCTTTATACAATGATTCTTTAGTAATGCGTAATAATTTTTTTACTTCATCTGTCGTTGTGCCAATGATGAAGGTATAAGCACTGTCACCATGATAGCCGTTCAAAAATGCGCCTGCATCTACTGAAACAATATCACCTTCTTTCAATGGCACATTGGTAGGAAAGCCATGCACTACTGCATCATTCACACTGATGCAGCTTGCATACGGATAACTGTTCTGGTAATTTTTGAAAGATGGCAACGCACCATGATCCAAAATATATTGTTCCAGCATGGCATCAACCTGCATGGTAGTAATGCCGGGCTTGAGCATTTTAGCTGCTTCCGCAATCGCATCATTCACCAGCAATGCACTTTTGCGGATGAGTTCTATTTCTAATGGTGAACGTAAATGAATCATAACATTTCTTCTCCGCTCTTTTATATGTCGGCCGATGCAACCGTCTGACCGATTAAAGAGCTATTAAAAAAACCCCGACTGTTTTGCCGGGGTTTCAGTATCGTTTATTATTTTATATTGATGTAGTTGATGCAGTCTGGCGCCCCTGTATTCTTCCGCCTTTCATTAAGCCATCATATTGACGCATCAATAAGTGTGTTTCAATTTGCTGTAATGTATCCAGAATTACACCTACCATAATCAGTAATGAGGTACCACCAAAGAAGGTAGAGAAACCGCTGGTTACATTGAGATTCTTTGCAATGCCCGGCAATATACCAACAAATGCAAGGAAGATAGCACCCGGTAATGTAATCTTATCCATTACACTGCCAATATAATCAGCTGTAGGCTGACCGGGTTTTACACCGGGGATAAACCCGTTATTCTGCTTGAGGTTATCAGCAATCTGTTTTGGATTGAAGATTAACGCTGTGTATAAGAACGTAAAACCAATTACCAAAATTGAATAAATCACCATGTACCAGATATTACCATGATCACTTAAAGTAGCTGCAATACCTTTTGTAGCATCAAAGCCAACCAGTAAAGTAGGAAGGAACATGATAGCCTGTGCAAAGATGATAGGCATTACACCGGAGCTGTTTACTTTAATAGGTAAAAACTGACGTGCACCACCAAACTGACGATTACCCACAATCTGTTTTGCATAATTGATGGCAATCTTTCTTACACCCTGTACCAGCACAATCAATCCCATAATGATAGCAATGAGTACAGCAATCTCAATCATGAATATTAAAAGACCGCCACCGCCACGGTTCATTTTGGAATCAAATTCAGCAGCTACAGATGCAGGGAAGCGGGCAAGGATACCAATCATGATGATGAGTGAAGTACCGTTGCCTAATCCTTTATCAGTAATACGCTCACCTAACCACATTACAAACAAAGTACCTGCAGTTAAGATGATGGTAGTTAAAGCCCAGAATGTTGTTGCAGAAAGCCCTTGTGAAATAGCATTACCTGCTACGTTTGGATCACGCAGGTAGGTTACATAGGCACTTGCCTGGAATAAGGTAACCACAACTGTGAGATACCTTGTCCACTGGTTAATTTTCTTACGACCGCTGTCTCCTTCTTTTTGCATTTTCTGCAATTGGGGAACAAGAATCGTCATCAACTGCATGAAAATGGACGCAGAGATGTAAGGCATGATACCTAATGCAAAAATGGATGCACTTGAAAAGGCACCACCCGCAAATGAATCAAAAATACCAAGCAATCCGCCTTTGGCTTTTTCACCTAACTGTGTTAAACCATTAGGATCTACGCCCGGCAGTACAATATGAGAACCGATACGATATACCAATAACAACAAAAGAGTATAAATGATTTTATCCTTTAACTCTTCGATGCTCCAGATATTCTTAAGGGTTTGAATTAGTTTCTTCACTGGAAAATTTCTTTTTTAATTTTTACCCGAAACAAAAAAACGACCCTGCTCTCGCATGGGTCGGGCAAATATCGTGAAAATTACTTAACAGTTTCTACGTTGCCACCCGCTCCTTCAATAGCTGTTTTTGCTTTGGCACTTACAGCGTTTACTTTGAATGTGAGTTTGGTTTTGATTTCACCGTTTCCTAATACTTTTACTTTATCAGTACGGCTGATCAATCCATTCGTGTATAAATTTTCAAGAGAGAATTCGCTGAAACCGTATTTCTCAGCAATCGTTTCAATTTGACCCAGGTTGAATACTTTGTACTCAACACGATCAGGGTTCTTAAATCCACGCTTGGGTACACGACGCTGGATAGGCATCTGTCCACCTTCGTGTGCAATCTTACGTTTGAAACTTGCATGGCTCTGTGCACCTTTGTTACCTCTTGTAGAAGTACCACCTTTACCGGATGCTTCACCACGACCTAAACGTTTTTCTTTTTTTACTGAACCTTTTGCAGGTTTTAATGTGTGCAGTTTCATCTTTTATCTGATTTTGAACTTACGGGGAATCACCCCTCGCATTTAAAAATTATGACCTATGAGGTAAGAAGTAAGATGATGCACTAAGTTCAATTTGTACTTCGTACATCTTACTTCGTACTTCGTTAAGCTACTTCTTCTACTTTGAGCAAATGATTCACTTTTGAAATCATGCCCAGCACCTGTGGTGTAGCTTCTACTTCTTTAGAAGAATTGGTTTTATTTAAACCCAAAGCCTGCAGCGTGAGCTTTTGACGCTCAGGTCTGTCAATCGGGCTTTTTACCAAAGTAATTTTTACTTTTTTCATATTCAGTCTTTTTTTGACTGTCGACTGTCGACTGACGACTGACGACTGTATTCAATTATCCGTTAAATACTTTTTTCAAACCAAGGTTTCTTGTTCTTGATACATTCAAAGGCTCACGCAGCATGGCTAACGCTTTGAACGTTGCTCTCACTACATTGTGGGGATTGGCAGAACCAAGTGATTTTGCAAGAACGTCTGTTACTCCGGCACTTTCCAGTACGGCACGCATACTGCCTCCTGCAATTACACCTGTACCATGAGCAGCAGGCTTAATCAATACCTTAGAAGCACCTTCCTTAGCGAGTTGATCATGAGGAATGGTACCCTTCATTACCGGAACTTTAATCAGGTTCTTCTTTGCATCTTCAATTCCTTTGGCAATAGCTTGCTGTACTTCTTTGGCTTTTCCTAAACCATGACCTACCACACCATTTGAATTTCCTACCACTACAACAGCAGAGAAACTGAAAGCACGGCCACCTTTAGTTGTTTTTACAACACGGTTAATGGCAACTACTTTTTCTTTCAGTTCCAAATCACCGGCTTTTACTTTGTTTGTAATAACTTTCGACATTTATAATGTATTAAATGTTTACAATTTTAAATTAGAACTTCAATCCGGCTTCACGTGCACCTTCTGCTACAGCTTTCACACGGCCATGGTATAAGTTACCGCCACGATCAAATACTACTGATTCCAAACCCAGCGAAGTAGCTTTCTGTGCAATAGCAGCACCTACTAATTTGCTCTTTTCAATCTTGGTACCTTTTTGGGCTTTGATGTCTTTATCTGCAGAAGAAGCTGAAGCAATGGTAGCTCCGTTAACATCATCAATCAACTGAACATAAATGTCAGCATTGCTGCGAAACACACTCAAACGTGGTCTTGCAGATGTTCCTGCTACTTTTTTGCGGATGCTGTGACGGATTTTCTGCCTCCGTACTAATTTACTTCCTGTTTTCATCTTTCTTTATTTAGTTCTCCCGATACTGCCGGGAAAAATTTGAAAATTTATTCCTTAACTCCCCTTCAGGGGATGGAGGCTTTATTTACCTGCAGCCTTACCTGCCTTACGACGGATAAATTCACCGGCATACTTCACACCCTTTCCTTTGTATGGTTCAGGCTTACGTAAGCTGCGGAGCTTGGCTGCAACTGCACCCAGTAATTGCTTGTCAATACCTTCCAGCATAATTGTAGGGTTTTGACCTTTTTCCTGTGCTGTTGCCACTTTAAGTTCTTTAGGAACTTCAAAAATGATATTGTGGGAATAACCTAATGCTAAATCTAAAAGGTTACCTGTATTGGCTGCTTTATAACCCACACCCACCAGTTCAAGTTTGCGTGTATAGCCTTCAGTAACACCTTTTACCATGTTGCTCACCAATGAGCGGTACAAACCATGCAGTGCACGGTGACGGCCCTGGTCTGTGGGTCGGCCAAATGTTACTTCACCATCCTTAACCTCTACTGTAATATCACGGTCTACTTCCTGTTTCAATTCACCTTTAGGACCTTTGACAGTAATAGAGTTGTCTTTACCCAATGTAACAGTTACACCTTGTGGAATTGTTACCGGTTTTTTACCTATACGAGACATAATTAATTTTTAATTTGTTATGATTGATTTGAAAATTAGCGTCACGTTTTCAGTTACCGTATAGAAAACTTTATATTGTCGTGTTGCTTTATGTTTAATGACAATGTTGAATCAATTTTCAAATATTAAAATTGCCAAATCAACTTAATAAACGTAACAAAGAACTTCGCCACCTACATTACCGGCTTTGGCCTGCTTATCAGTCATTACACCTTTTGATGTACTTACAATAGCAATACCCAAACCATTCTTTACACGACGGAACTCACCGGGCTTGGCATACTGACGTAAACCGGGGCGGCTGATTCTTTCCATTGATTGAATGGCAGGTTGACGGGTTTGTGGATCATACTTCAAAGCGATTTTAATTACGCCTTGTGTGTTATCATCTTCAAACTTGTATTTTAAGATATAACCTTGCTCATACAGAATTTCTGTGATGCGCTTTTTTAAATTGCTTGCAGGAATTTCTACAATGCGGTGTCCCGCCATTTGAGCGTTTCGTACACGTGTGAGGAAATCTGCAATAGGATCTGTTACCATGTTTAATTCATTAATTGAATGATGTTCAATATTGTTTACTGCATGTGCATCATATTCAAAACCTGCACATATTCATCTCAAAAGAGAGATTTTACCAGCTTGCTTTTTTAACGCCGGGTATTTGTCCGTTCAATGCCATATCACGGAAAATAACACGTGATATACCAAAATAACGCATGTAACCCTTAGGGCGACCGGTTAACTGACAACGGTTCTTTAAACGTACAGGTGATGCATTCTTTGGAAGTTGATCCAAACCGGCATAATCACCTGCAGCTTTTAAAGCAGCACGCTTTTCAGCATACTGAGCTGCCAATTTTTCTCTTTTCTTTTGACGGGCTTTTACTGATGTTTTAGCCATTTTATTTTATTTAAGTTCCAAATTTCAAATCACAAGTTCCAATTGGTTCTTGGTATTTGGTTCTTGTTATTTTTTACTTAGTCTTTTTTAGCGTTTTTGAAAGGCATTCCCATTTCCTTGAGTAACTCATACGCTTCTTCGTTAGTAGAAGCTGTGGTTACAAACGTAATGTCAAGACCTGTAATCTTGTTTACCTTATCAATATCGATTTCAGGGAAAATGATTTGCTCTGTAACACCCATCGTATAGTTACCACGACCATCAAAGCTTTTATCATTAACACCTTTAAAGTCACGTACACGTGGAAGCGCACTTGAAATTAAACGGTCTAAGAATTCATACATATTAGTACCACGCAATGTTACACGTGCACCAATAGGCATGTTTTTACGCAACTTAAAGTTTGAAATGTCTTTCTTACTCATTGTTGCAACCGCTTTTTGCCCTGTAATAGTTGTCAATTCATCCAGAGCGATATCAATCAGCTTTTTATCATTAACCGCACCGTTTACACCACGGTTCAGACAAATTTTTTCAAGCTTAGGTACCTGCATGATGCTTTTATAACCAAAGCGCTTCATCAAAGCAGGAACAACATCTGCTTTGTATTTGGTAGCCAAACGGGGAGTATATTTTGTTGTGCTCATTTTATATCTTGTTTACACTTATTCTTAATTACTTAATCGCCTGTCCGCTCTTTTTTGATACACGAACCAGCTTACCGTTTTCACGAGTGCGTTGTATTTTGGTCGCCTGTTTACCATCCCACATCATTACATTACTGATGTGAATGGGAGCTTCCTTTTTTACAATACCACCCTTTGTGTTTTGAGCACTTGGCTTGGTATGTTTAGTTACAACGTTTACACCTTCAACCAGTACACGGCTTTTATCAGGAAATACTTCCAGTACTGTACGTGGTTTCTTCACATCCTTATCATCACCGGCAATTACAACTACTGAATCGCCTTTTTTGATGTTGAACTTTGGTTGAAATCTTGTCTTCATTTTTTATTAATCTTTGAGCTGTCAGCAAATAGCTTCGAGCAATTAGAAACTTTCATTTATATGGGCTCATAGCTCAAAGCTAAAAGCTCACTGCTGTTTTTACAGCACCTCAGGCGCCAATGAAATAATCTTCATGTAGCCTTTATCACGCAGTTCTCTAGCCACAGGGCCGAAAATACGTGTACCACGGGGTTCATCACTTGCGTTAAGAATAACAACTGCGTTGTCATCAAAACGGATGTAGGAACCATCCTTACGGCGTAATTTATTTTTTGTACGTACAATTACTGCTTTAGCAACGGTACCTTTTTTGATACCACCGCCGGGCAATGCATCTTTTACAGTAACAACAATCTTGTCACCAATTTTTGCATAATCCTGGCCGCTGTTGCCCAATACTTTAATGCAGAGTACTTCTTTAGCACCACTGTTATCGGCTACGTTTAACCTGCTTTCTTGCTGAATCATCTTAAACTATTTTAGATTTCAGATTTTTGATTTCAGATTTGGGAGCAGTGCATCCAATCTGCAATCTGCAATCGCCAATCTGCAATTACTTATTTCGCTTTCTCTACCACTTCCACCAGTCTCCAGCGTTTTGTTTTGCTCAGAGGACGGCTTTCCATGATCTTCACCGTATCACCTACTCCACACTCATTCTTTTCATCATGCGCATGGAACTTGGTTGTTTTCTTTACAAACTTTCCGTAGATGGGGTGTTTTACTTTACGCTCCACAGCTACTGTAATGGTTTTATCCATTTTGCTGCTGGTAACAACACCTGTCTTCGTTTTACGTAAATTTCTTTCTAACATTACTTTAGTTTTTTAAGCTTTCGCTGAATCTGTCAGCTGTATTAAGCAACTGCCTGTTTTTGTTTCAACACGGTTTTTAAACGGGCAATATCTTTTCTCAAACCACGGATGCTCATGGGATTCTCCAATGGAGAAATAGCATGTGCAAACTCCAGCTTTTTGAGACGGAGCTCATCTTCTTTAATACGTGCCGAAAGATCGGTTACGTTAAAATCTTGGATGCTCTTTAAAAAATCACTTGTCTTTGCCATGATAATCAGTTTATCTGTTGTACTAGTTTATTATGCCACTAAATCTCTGCGCACAATGAATTTTGTTTTGATGGGAAGCTTCTGAGCTGCAAGTGCCATTGCTTCTTTTGCTACTGTTTCAGGTACACCATCTGCTTCAAACAAAATACGTCCCGGCTCAATAATAGCAGCCCATCCTTCGGGGTTACCTTTACCTTTACCCATACGCACCTCTGCAGGCTTGCGTGTAACTACTTTATCAGGAAACACTCTAATCCATACATTACCTTCACGCTTCATAGCACGTGTCATGGCCTGGCGTGCACTTTCAATCTGACGATTGGTTAACCATACCGGTTCTAAAGCTTTTAAAGCATAAGAACCAAATGATATGCTGGTGCCACGCTTGGCTACTTCACGAATACGGCCTTTCTGCGATTTTCTGTGTTTCGTTCTTTTTGGCTGTAACATTGTTGTTTATATTTCTTGTTACTGTTTGTTGTTTTCTTTTCTTACTTCGTACCCCTTACCTCGTACTTCGTATTTGTTTATTGTCCTTTTCTTTCACCACGACGCTGGCCACCACCACCGCCTCTGCGGTCATCTCTTCTTTCACCACCACGTCTGTCGTCTCTGCGTTCTTCTCTTCTTTCAGTACCACCTTCTTTACCGCCACCAATGAAGTTGGGGTTGAGGTCACGCTTGCTCAACACTTCACCTTTACAAATCCATACTTTGATACCTATTTTACCATAAACGGTTAATGCAAACACATTAGCATAATCAATATCCATACGGAAAGTATGCAATGGCGTACGACCTTGCTTGATTTCTTCAGTACGTGCAATTTCAGCACCGCCTAAACGACCGCTCACTTTCACTTTAATACCTTCGGCACCCATGCGGAGAGCTGAGGCAATAGCCATTTTCACAGCACGCTTGTAGTTGATGCGGTTTTCAATTTGACGGGCAATAGTATCTGCCACAATGTTCGCATCAATTTCAGGACGACGGATTTCCAGAATGTTAATCTGAACATCTTCGTTGCTGGTAAGTTTCTTCAACTCTTCTTTGATACGATCAACTTCACCGCCGCCTTTACCAATGATGATACCGGGCTTTGAAGTATGAATGGTAACAATCAATTTATTGAGTGTGCGCTCAATAACAATTTTAGAAATACCACCTTTATTGATACGGGCATTGAGATAGGTTCTGATTTTGTTATCCTCAATCAGCTTGCCGGCAAAATCTTTCTTATTGCCGTACCAGTTACTGTCCCAGCCACGGATGATACCTAACCTGTTACCAATTGGATTTGCTTTCTGACCCATAGAATGGTTTAAATATTATTACAAATTAATTTTTCTTATCTACTATAATTGTTACATGGTTGCTGCGCTTGCGAACACGGTACGCACGGCCCTGAGGTGCAGGACGTAAACGCTTAATGGTTCTGGCACCATCCACGAAAATTGTTTTTACAACCAAGTCGTTTTCTTCCACACCTGCATTTTTCTGTTTCCAGTTGCTGATGGCGCTTAATAATAATTTACCCAAAGGTGTAGATGAATGTTGCGGATGAAACTCCAGTAAAGCCAATGCTTTTTCAACATCCAAACCACGGATCTCATCAGCCAGCAAACGCATTCTGCGTGGCGATGTGGGATAATTTCTGAGTTTTGCTACTGCTTCCATTTTTTTATCGTTTCATGTTTCACGTTTCATGATTTGAAGGTTAAGTAAAAAACTTTTAAACCTTTCAACCTTTAAACGTTAAACGTTTTATGCAATCTTCTTGCTTGAGTGTCCTTTAAAGTTTCTTGTAGGGGCAAATTCACCGAGTTTGTGACCCACCATGAATTCAGTTACATACACAGGAATGAATTTGTTTCCGTTGTGCACTGCAAATGTGTGACCTACAAAGTCAGGAGTAATTGTAGAGCGGCGGCTCCACGTTTTAATTACACCTTTCTTGCTTTTACCTTCATTGATAGCAAGCACCTTGTTTTCAAGATGAGCTGCTACATAAGGACCTTTTTTAATCGAACGAGCCATGTTATATTTTCGATTTTAGATTTTCGATTTCAGATTTTACTTCGCTAATTTTTTACCATCCTTACGCTGAATGATGAGCTTGTTTGAACCTTTATGCTTGGAGCGTGTTTTTTCGCCTTTTGCATATTTACCGGTTCTGCTGCGTGGGTGACCACCACTGCTGCGGCCTTCACCACCACCCATTGGGTGATCTACAGGGTTCATAGCTACACCACGATTACGTGGGCGAATACCTTTCCAGCGGTTTACACCTGCTTTACCTGCTGTTTCCAGGTTGTGATCGCTGTTGCTTACTACACCTACAGTAGCATAACAATTGATTAATACTTTACGTAGTTCACCGCTTGGCATTTTCAATACAGCGTACTTCTCTTCTTTGTTTGTAAGCTGTGCACTTGTACCTGCACTGCGTACCAACTTACCACCCTGGCCGGGCTGCATTTCAATGTTATGAATCATAGTACCCAAAGGCATGTTCTTCATTTGAAGTGCATTACCCAATTCAGGAGCTACATCATCACCCGCTACGATAGTTGCACCTACCTGTAAACCTTGTGGTGCAAGGATGTAACGCTTTTCACCATCAGCATAGTTTAACAGTGCGATGAATGCTGTACGGTTAGGATCATATTCAATAGAAGCCACCTTTGCAGGTACGGCTTTCTTATTACGTTTAAAATCAATTACACGGTATTTCTTTTTGTTACCGCCACCGATGTAACGCATAGACCTGCGGCCCTGTGCATTACGACCCCCTGTGCTCTTTACATTTTCAAGCAAAGATTTTTCAGGAGTGTCTGTTGTAATTTCCGCATACGCATTACCAATTCTCCATCTGGTACCTGCTGTAACCGGTTTGTATTTCTTTAATGCCATTTTAAACTCTTTTTATCGTTTGCAATATTTGCGGTCTTGCTGACCATTCATTGTTTTATTAAACTGTTCCGTACAAATCAATTGTTTCTCCGGAAGCTACAGTTACATACGCCTTTTTGTAAGCAGGCTTACTACCCTGTACATAACCTGCTTTGGTCATGCGGTTTTTAGCTTTGCGGGGCACAACAATAGTGTGTACATCATCCACTTTTACATTGTAGAAGTCTTCTACAGCTTTCTTGATTTCCAGTTTATTTGCCTGGCGACCCACACGAAAAGCGTATGTGTTCTTTTTCTCTGTTAAACGATTGCTTTTTTCAGAAACAATCGGTTTGATTAATATTTCACTCTGTCTCATCAGGACGTTGTTTTAATTGTCTTTAATTAAGCTGCTACTTCTTCTTCGTTGAAAAGTTTCGCAACATTCTCAGTGAATACCAGTACATCGCTGTTTACAATGTCGTAAGTATTGATATCAGCCAATTGTGCACCTACTACAGAAGGCAGATTACGAAGGCTGATGTACAAATTGTCGTTGTACTCAGGCAATACAAATAATGCTTTCTTACCGTTGATGTTTAAATTGCTGAGAACACTTACAAGTTCTTTAGTTTTGGGAGTTTCCATATTGAAATCTTCCACCACCACGATAGCGTTTTCTTTTGCTTTGTAAGTAAGAGCGCTCATCTTGGCCAAATCCTTCACCTTACGGTTCAACTTGATATCATAAGCATGAGGCTTAGGACCAAAGATAGTACCACCACCCTTGTATAAAGGGTTACGGATATTAC
>CAYPBV010000088.1:0-14626 GCA_964409025.1 uncultured Chitinophagaceae bacterium
GCTTTGCGGTCGGCGGGGCAATTTATTTACGTCGCCCCTGGCGACGGCTGAAGAACGAAGAACTAAAGATAAAAATTTAATCATAAGCTAAATAGTAAAAGTCATGCTGGGACAACTGCTGAAAAGAATTACAGGTGGTGAACGACGCTTTGCGTCGCCCCCCGCTGCCGCAAAACTGCATGTTGGTAGCCGTATTTCTTCTTGTCCAACAAAGCCACTTGCATGTATTGAAAAACACTGGTCTGAAATGTCAACATGGGAAAAAGTAGAAGCTGGCCCATTTGTTTGCATTGTCAACCCAGATGAATATGATAAACGCTGGGGTATATATTTAGAATACTTTGTTTTATTTAAAAGTGAAGAAGAGTATTATGAGCAAAAAAATTATGTTATTCAGACTGGTCGTTGGGCTGAATTTGTCCAGCAATAACAGCATCAGTAAAGGCAATCAATTTGTCGGCACAGTATGGATAATGCTGTCTGATAAAAACATCCTTTTCAATCTTTTGTTTTTTGTCTGGAAATTGCTTTACAGTCATGTGAACCGGGAACTGTATCAACTCCTGAACCATACCCAAAAGGTCAGCGTTTGCTTCGGTAAATCTTTCTGCCATAGATTTTGCGATGTTGTCGGCAATTTCTTTTTTCTGAACGTCAAACTGTTTGTTAAGCGCTGCTTGTTGATTGTCAAGTTTAACAATCATTGCTTCTTCAAAGTCTTTAGGGTTATAAATTTTAATATAGCTGTCAACATTTTGAATTATCTGTGTCTGCGAATCAATAAGCGTTTTCATTGTCGTAACTGTCTGCTCCATTTCTTTTACTTTTTTCGACATGTAGCGATATGTCAAAATGTAGGCAATTGTCGCCGAAGCAGTTACTATAGTTTGGATTATAATAAGAATTTCAGGTGTCATAATGTGGTGGGTCTTAATATGGCTACCAACTCAAAAATATGCGAAAGTTTTTACACCTAAAAGCCCGAAACAATTTTTTTAATGCCTTCTTTTTCAGTCGGTTATTAAAAAAAACGAAAGTTTTAAAACTTTCGTAATTGCAACTATATCTTTTCATCTATCATTCACGCATCTCACTCAGCTCCAGCCACCGCATTTCCTTTTCATCCAGCAGTTGTGTTACTACACCAATACGCATACTCATCTTTTGTAATTCTTCAAAAGCGGCAGTACCGCTGTTGAGCTGTTGGGTAATGGTTTCTTTTTCTGCGGTTAACTGTTCAATTTCCTGCTGCAGTAATTCAAACTCACGCTTCTCTTTAAAGCCCATGCGTTTCTTTTGCTGCCGGCTATTGGCTTCAGGTTGCATATTGTCAGATGGGTTTTCACGACTCACGACTAACGACTCACGGCTGTCTTCCTGCTCCTTCTCCCAAATTCTGTACTCACTATAATTGCCCGGAAAATCCCTAATCACACCATCGCCTTCAAATACAAATAAGTGATCCACCAGACGGTCCATAAAATAACGGTCGTGACTTACAATGAGCAAACAACCGGGATACTCACTCAAAAAGTTTTCCAGCACCGCCAGCGTGGGCAAATCCAAATCATTGGTAGGTTCATCCAGTATTAAAAAGTTTGGATTGCGAAACAGGATGGACAATAAATGCAATCTCCTTTTTTCACCACCGCTCAGTTTGGAAATGTAGGTGTATTGCTTTTCCGGGTCAAACAAAAACAACTGCAGAAACTGTGCTGCACTCAAAGAGCCACCACTGGCCAACGGAAAACTCTCCGCAATGTTTTTTACATATTCAATCACTCGTACATCATTCTTTACTTCCAGTCCCTTTTGCGAATAGTTGCCAAAGATGATGGTATCGCCAATATTTACTTTGCCGCTGTCTGCCTGCTGCAAGCCCTGTATGATATCAATAAAAGTGGATTTGCCGGCTCCGTTTTTACCAATCACACCGGCACGTTCTCCTTTCTTAAAGGTATAATCAAAGCCTTTGAGGATTTGTTTCTCACCAAAACGCTTGTACACTTTTTTCAGCTCTACTACTTTGCCGCCCAGCCTGTTCATCTTCATGTTGAGTTGCATTTGCTGATCTTCTATCTTCAATTTCGCTTTGGCTTCCACTTCATAAAAATTATCCTGACGGCTTTTGCTTTTTGTGGTACGTGCTTTGGGTTGCTTGCGCATCCATTCCAGTTCTTTACGATATAAATTTTTTGCTTTATCAATACTTGCTAAATCACTTTCAATGCGAGCTGCTTTCTTTTCCAGATAATTTTCATAGTCGCCTTTGTATTCATACAGGTTGCTGTTATCCAGTTCCCAGATTTCATCACATACCGCTTCCAGAAAATAGCGGTCGTGTGTTACCAGCAGCAGGGTAATATTTTCTTTGTTGAGATAATGCTCCAGCCATTCCACCATTTCCATATCCAGGTGGTTAGTAGGCTCATCCATAATGAGGAGCACGTGTTTGTGTTCAAAACCAATATCAATGAGGGTACGTGCAAGGGCCACACGTTTGCGTTGACCGCCGCTGAGTGTACGCACAGGTTGCTGCAGGTGATGAATGTTGAGCTTGCCCAGGATCTGTTTTACTTTGGCATCAAAATCCCATGCACCCAGTTCATCCATTTTTACGGTGGCATCATTGAGTTGCTGATAGTAGTCTGCCGTTTCCTGCGGCTCATCAATCAACAGCTCATAAGCTTTAATGGCATTGATCACAGGATGTGCATGGTGAAAAATATTATCAATGATGCTGGCGCTTTCTGCAAAGCCGGGCTCCTGTTCAAACAGGGCAACGGTTACATCTTTGTTGATCCACAGTTTGCCGGCATCAGCCGTTTCTTTACCGCTCAATATTTTTAACAGTGTTGATTTGCCGCTGCCGTTGCGGGCAATGAGTGCAATTTTATCGCCTTCTTCAATGTGAAATGTAATGTTTGAAAAGAGGGGCGTGATACCGTAACTCTTGGTTAATCCCTCTGCTGATACATAATGCATGCGGCAAAGATACATGATTGGTCAACGACCCCCCTGCTGAAGCGCATAGGCTGTTTCAACAATACCGAATGCAGATTTTATAATTCAGGCTTCTCTAATACAACAATTGAAAGCAGCAGTAATGGCTTTTGTTGATACATGGTTTATGGGTTATATAAAAACAAAAGCCGCTGTAAAAGCGGCCTCTGTATAAAGAATGAAAAAGGAAAAACTTACTTCTTGGGTAATACAACCGCATCAATCACATGCACTACACCGTTACCTGCACTTAAATCAGCAGCAGTTACAAGCGCACCGTCAATCATTACTTTGCCATCTTTAATGGTTACTTTCAATTCTTTGCCATTTACTGTTTTCACCATCTGGCCATCTTTTAAATCAGCCGCTTTCACATTGCCCGCTACAACATGGTAAGTGAGAATGTCAGTAAGATCAGCTTTCTTTTCAGGAGTGAGTAAGCTTTCAAGCGTTCCTTTGGGTAATTTGTCAAATGCAGCATTTGTAGGTGCAAATACTGTGAAGGGTCCGGCACCGCTTAAGGTTTCAACCAGTCCGGCAGCTTTTACAGCAGCAACCAATGTGCTGTGATCAGCCGAGCTTACTGCAATATCAACTACAGTAGCAGGTGTAGCAGGAGCAGCTGTAGTATCTGCAGCAACAGTAGTTTCTGTAGTGGCAGCAGTTGTGTCTGTGCTTGTTTCTTTTGTTTCACCACTTCCGCAGGAGATAAAGACAATGGCAGAAAAAGCAGCCACTGCAACTAGTTTCATTTTGTTCTGTTTCATTTTAAGATTTTAGAATCACTAACATGCATCCTGTGAAATGGTTCTTGAATTCCGCTTTATTTTTTATTTGTAGAACCCGCATTGTGTGTACGATGAATTAAGGTTGAACATAATGGCGCAGCTTGTTTCAGTTAATGAGGATCAGTTTACCGTCCACTCCAATAGATCATAAGGCAAATGAGTATAACAAGTACTATGATGAACCAGATTTTTTTTCGCTCCCAATCTTCCTGTTTCTTTTTTTGCAGCAGCACCCGATCAATTTTTAATTGCTGTTCATGGTCTTCCCCCGCCAGTTGACGCAGTTGTGCAGCTACCTGCATTGTTTGTGCATGTGGCAGCACGGCGCATGCCTGTAACAGTGTAGTAATGATGGTGGCCTGTACTTCCGGCTCCTCAAAGGTTTTTAATTTATCAATGGTGGCAGTGGGTATGAGTTGCAACATACGATGCGCCACACTTGCGGCATCCATGCGATGTACATCCAGTAAGGATATGGATTTATTCAACTCCAGCGCCTGCTTTAAAATCAGTACCGGCGTAATGGGCTCATCCGGCATCCACGCACCGGCAGCTTTTTTTAACCAGCGTGCCTGCAGATATTGTTCTTTAGCTGCCGGATTGGTAAGCACTTCATAGGCTTCTTTTATTTCATTGAACTGTGCTACGCTGTAACTGTCTGCTTCATTTTTATCAGGATGATACAGTAGGGCCAGTTTCCTGTAAGCTCTTTTTATTTCAGGAAGGGTAGCAGTTACAGGCAACTCTAATATGGCATAATAATCTTTCATGTGCTGCTTTGTTATTTTATATGGCCACACTGTATACTCATTAAAAAGCATCATCCCGGTTGGTGTAAAGTTGGGCTATTGATTTTTAATAATTAGTTCAAGAGTGCAAAACTAAGCTTTGGCCATGTATGTTGAATGAATGAAGTATTTTGCAACCATGCGTTGGATCCTGTTTTTCTTTTTGCTGATGGTTTTTGCAGCGGCACGCAGTAATGATTCTGTACGGGTGCGTGATCCATTAAAGGGGTATAAAAAACTATTTTATCATCTTGTAACGAAGCATCCCAAAATTAATTCACCGCTTGAGCGGGCTTTGCTGCGTCATTACTTGGCCGGCAGCGGCGTTACGTTTCTCATAACGGATGAAGAGTTTACTATGTTGCAAATAGCAGTTAAAGACTTCAGCAATTCATACTGCAATCCATTAAAAACAGATTCATCTTATTGTTCTCAAAAAATAGTGCTGGATAATGATGTGTACTTTGGCTGGGGGCTGGGAACAATCACCTGCATTTTTGATCAACAAACAAAACAACTCATCACGTTTGCAGATGTGTATGATTTTAATAAAAAGAAAAAAGGACAACGGTATTTAAAATCTGAAATTGTAACACGCATTTTTCGATGGGTGGCGCCCCGTTCAGCCAAAGCATTTGTTGTGAGTTACGGAACTGCTGCATACAGCACAATGACGCTTTAAAGTTGTTTGGTGCCGCTCAATTCAAACACCAATTCTTTTCCGTATGCTGATGCCGGTGTTTGATAGCCTGTTTTAAATACACCGTTTAAAATTTTCTTTGCAATGATGAGGCAAGCTTCATAGGTTACCGTATAGCCATCACTTGTTTGAATAGCAGTTGCTTTTGTTTCACCCTGTGCATTACGTACCTGCGCCCACACATAGGTTTTTCCGTTTGAGCGTTGTGCATCAGTGGGTCCGGCAGGGCGGTTGTTGATTTTATTTTGAATGATGTCACGCATCCATGTTGTACGCAATAACCAATTAAATAAAAATTGAAATTTCAAGATGCGATACACAGATGGTTTCATACCTGTGAAGGTAATGATGTTGGGGATGCCTGTACTTACATGAGCAGTTGCTATATCGCCCCACGGTATGCTCATAGCAAATAATCGTTTGCCGCTGATGTTGATCCATTTGCCTTTATGCCCCAATGGTTTTCGTGTGATGGCTCCGTTTTCCCGCACACATCCGCCTTCACCTGCTTTACCGGCCATAGTTTTTGCTGTACCATGACTCACACCGCCGCCACCTCTTGGCAAAAACGCAATTTCCAGATGTGTGGCATCCGGTACTTGTTCTTTTAATGCGTACGCTATGCAATCTGTAGGCACTACATCAAAACCACTGCCGGGCAGCAGCATTACTTGTGCAGCTTTTGCTTTGGCATCATATCGTTTGATGAATTCAAATACAGAAATATCACCGTTGATATCTAAATAATGCGTTCCTGTTTCAATACAGGCTTCTACCATTTGTTTGGCTGTGTAATGAAACGGGCCTGCTGCATGTATAACTACAGCCACATGTTTTAATGCATGAAGTAAGCTTGCTTTATCATCCAATGAAAAAATATGATAGGGCAGGTTATAACGCTGTGCCACCTGCACTATTGTTGTTTCCGTTCTTCCGGCGAGAATAGGTTCAATGGAAAAATCTCTGGCGAAGCGTGCAATCAATTCGCCGGTATAACCATTTGCCCCGTAGATAAGCACTTTATTTTTCATATTCATTTGATCTCAATAAGTGCAACAATTTCTTCCAGATATGTTTGATCCGTTGTGTCAAATGTGTTTAGATCAGTGCTGTCAACATCCAATACACCTAAAACAACTCCGTTTCTGATAACAGGCACTACAATTTCACTTTTACTCAGACTGCTGCAGGCAATATGTCCGGGAAATTGTTCTACATCCGGCACAATGAGCGTCTTTGCTTCTGCCCAGCTGGTGCCGCATACACCTTTGCCCTTACGTATGCGTGTGCAGGCAACCGGTCCCTGGAAGGGAGCCAACACCAATTCATCATTCTTCACCCAGTAAAAGCCTACCCACAACCAGCCGAATTGTTCTTTTAATGCTGCACAGATATTGGCAAGATTGGCAATTAAATCAGGTTCGCCTGTGAGTAATCCTTTGATTTGCGGAATGAGTTCTTTGTATTGTTCTTCTTTTGTTCCCTGTATGATGTATAAATCTTCAGCCATAAAAATTGTTTGTGCAAAGGTAGGGATGCCTTTACATATCGCTGAAGAATGGCTTCAAGCCAAAATTACTTTGCAATCACCACATTGATTGTTTTGCTGAAGTCTTTTGTTCGCAGCACGGCAAAATAAGTTCCGCTTTGCAATCCGTTTGTTTGCAGCGGTATGATGTTCATACCCGGAAAACTTTTTGCATTGAACACATTCATGATTTGTTTTCCGTTGATGTCATACAGCACAATGGAAACATCAGCAGGTTTCATCAGCTCAAAGCTTAATTGTGCGTTTGTAATAACCGGATTGGGATAGATACGGAAGTTGAGCATACGCAGCTCCGGCGAAAGAATATCTGTAGTAATAACAGTTGCTGTAGCAGTATTGGTGGGTACACTTTCATTATGAAAACGATCCAGAGCTGTTACCACATAATAAAATGTGCCGGGCAGTACATTGTTGTCAGTAAATGTATTTACATCATTGGGTGTAATGTGGAGCAGGGCATTCACGTCATTTAAGTCAATGGTAGCCGTGTTAAAGCGATATACAACGTATTGTCTTGCTTTATCTAATTCATTGGCAGTGGCGGGTGATTGGGTCCAATTTAATGTAACGGTGTTGTTGGTTACATTGGTTGTTAAGTTGCTGGCAGGTTGTGGTGCCGTGTTATCTCTCCAGCTCATCGTTGGCAGCAATGCCGGTTTGGTGTACATGTATTGAATGAGTGAATCACGTACAAATAATGGATTGGCAATAAGATTGCCTGTTCTGAAGAAAGTACTCCCCAATACGTTCGTCTGTTGTCTGTTTAAACGTATTTGATTATTTAATTGCGAAGGATTGGTCCAGTTGGCATCTGCATCTGCGTTTACTTTATACACAGCATGACCAATGTATATATGCCGTCCAAAGGCATTGTTGTTCCACCACGGCGTAAGTACACCATAATTGGCTGCATTGAATCCAATGCTCCAGTATACTTGTGGCGTAGCATAATCTAACCATCCGTTTTGCAGCCATGTGCGTGTATCTGCATAAATGTCGCTATAGCTTTGCAGCCCGTTTGTAGCAGAACCGTTTACAGGATCGCTGCCGCTGTTTCTCCAGATGCCAAAAGGTGAAATACCAAACTTTACCCAGGGCTTTGCATTTTTGATGCTGTCGTAGGTGCGTTGTACAAACTGGTTAATGTTATCTCTGCGCCAGTCATTTCTTCCGGAAGTGGTATTGGGAAAAGTTCTCGGGTCAGCATTGTAAGTTGCATCATCATTAAAACGGGGCGGGGTGGGGGAGCCGCCCTGTGATGGATAAGGATAGAAATAATCATCAAAATGAACACCATCAATATCATACCTTCTTAATACATCCATCACTATACTGATCACATAATCACGAACAGCAGGAATGCCCGGATCTAAAATTCTGTAAGTTCCCTGTGCCAGTAACCATTCAGGTTTGGTCCGTGCAATATGTGTTGTTGCAAAATTGTTGATATTGTTGAAATTATTGATAGCACGAAACGGATTGAACCATGCATGAAACTCCATGCCACGTGCTCTGCATTCATCAATCATAAATTGTAACGGATCATAAAATGGAGAAGGCGGTGTGCCCTGTGCACCTGTTAAGGCCGCACTCCATGGTTCAAGTGTGCTGGGGTACATGGCATCGCATTCACTTCTTAGTTGTACATACACAGCATTGATACCTGTTTGTTTTAAGGTGTTGAGCAAATTGATAAAAGCAGCCCGTTCCTGATCCGGAGTTTGTGAAGCATTGGTAGGCCAGTCAAGGTTTACATATGAGGCTATCCAGGCGCCACGCAGTTCACGCTTGGGAGGTGTTTGAGCATGGGAGTAAAAAAATATAGAAAGGATAAACAAAAAAGCAAGAAATGGTTTCATACAGAAATTGGATATGCTGCAATTTAATCATTTTATCTTTTTTAAAACAAACTTTAAACTTCTTCGTTAACTGTATGTCCTAATCCTCTGAAACCATGCGTATGAAATATATACTTATCCTGTTGCTGGCACTTGGCAGCATATCCTGTAAGAAAGATCCTGAACCGCAGCCAGACCCGGTGCCTCCTCCCGCAGTACCAACGATTCCTGCCATGTATTACCCTCCCGTAAGCGGAACCGGTTGGGAAACAACTAACCCTTCTTCTTTGCAATGGAATACTGCAGAGCTTACTAATTTATACAGCTATCTGCAAACAAAAAATACAAAAGCCTTTATTATTTTGAAAGATGGCAAAATCGTTACGGAACGTTATTTCGGAACCTTCACGGCAGACAGTATTTGGTACTGGGCATCAGCCGGAAAAACAATGACGGCTATGCTGGTGGGTATTGCACAGCAGGAAGGATTGCTGAATATCAACAATAAAACATCACAATATCTTGGTAACGGGTGGACGAGTATGCCACAGGCAAAAGAAGATTTGATTACCATCCGTCATCAACTCACAATGAGTACAGGGATGGAGAATAATGTGCCTGATGATGATTGTACACTACCTTCTTGTTTGCAATACAGGGCAGATGCGGGCACCAGATGGTTTTATCACAACGCACCTTATACGCTCCTGGATAAAGTAGTGGAAAGTGCAAGCGGTCAAACCTACAATGCGTACTTCCAGAATAAAATCCGCAACCGCATTGGCATGAATGGATTCTGGTTTAAAACCGGATATAATAATGTGTATTACAGCAATGCCCTGAGCATGGCACGTTTTGGTTTATTAATGCTCAATAAAGGTAAATGGGATGGCACAAGTATTTTAGCTGATTCAAATTACTTTAATTCGCAGATAAATACTTCTCAGAATTTAAATCTTTCATACGGTTATCTCACCTGGCTTAATGGAAAATCGTCACACATGCTTCCTGCTACATCCTTAGTATTTAATGGCAGTATTACTCCTAATGGACCTATTGATATGTATGCAGCACTGGGTAAAAATGACCAGAAGATTTATGTTGTTCCTTCACAACGCCTTGTAGTAATTCGTATGGGCGAAAGTGCAGGTAATGTGCAACTGGCCGTTTCCAGTTTTGATAATGAACTTTGGGGTAAATTAAAAACAATTATTGGTTACTGATAAATCAGAAGCCTCTTCCACCTGTTAAAATTCCATATAGCTTGGGTGTTGTCCATCGTAACAATGCACCCACTGTTATGCTAAAGATGATGATTGCCAATGGCAGCAGCAGGTAATCTGTCATTCGGTACAAGGGCCATGATTTAGTATAAGGCAGGATAAGTTGATGTGTATAATTAATTAATGGTACATGTAAAGCATAAATCATAAATGAAAAAGCGCTCACCCAAACAAACCATTTGCGGTTCATCAACCATTTTACCATGGCATCACATCCAAACCAAAACGTAATAAAACCTGTAAACACAGTTATTTTATGCAGCAGCAGTAATGTTATGCCATAAAACATATTGGGCAGTGCATAAAACGCCAGTATTGATTTTGTTGTACAAACAAATAAAAACACAGGTACTACCCATTTTAAGTTGAGCCATTTGGGTGTAACAGTCAAATCTTTATTTCTTTTGGCCAGCCAGATGCCCAATGAAAAGAACAATAATCCTTCGCCTTCAATAAAATGCAAACCAAACATTGTTAACCAAAGAAGGATGCAGACGGTAAACCATATTTTGGGTATTTTAATAACTGCTGATTTAAGCAAGGGGTACAGCAGATTGTAAACAAACAACACCCTGATAAACCAGAGTTGAAAGGCAACAGGTACCAGTGTCCATCTTTGCACTATGCCTTTCCATCCTATTTCTGTATAAGGTCTGTTATCACCAAACTGATCTAATTGAGCATTAAAAACTGCTTTTGCAGTTACAGGAAATTGTTGCCATAAAAAAGTGATGAGTAATGCAATAGCACTCCAGATAAGATAAGGCAGCAGCAGGGTTTTTGTACGTTTGCCTATACGCTTCAAGTAAGGCTGCTCATCACCCAAGGAAAATAAATAACCTGATATGGCAAAGAGCATGGGAATGCGAAAACGAAACAGGCCGTTTGCAGTAAAGTATTCAAAGAACGATGTAAAAGTGAGTCGTTCCTGTACAATAGTAAATGGTTGCAGGTAACTGTCGTTTAAATTATATCCATGTACATATACCAGTAAGAACATGGATAGAAACGAATAAAACTTAAACTTCTGGCTGATGAAAGGTTGAATGGTCATGATTATAAGATGATGTAACAAAACAACAGGTTACATCTTGATATCAAAACCACATGAATATGTGATGTTATTTGAGATGCTTATTAAAAAAATCAATCGTTCTGCTCCACGCCAGTTTTGCTGCATCAGCATTATAACGTTGCCCTGCTGTATCATTATGAAACGCATGATTCACACCTTCATACATGTACAACTCATAGTTGATGTTGTTTTCTTTTAATGCGGCTTCATAAGCTGCAATACCGGCATTAATACGTTCATCAAGTGCAGCATAATGTAATTGTACCGCTGCTTTTATTTTGGGTACATCTGCCGCTGCTGCTTGCCGGCCATAAAATGCAACGGCTGCTTTTAATTCGGGAACATGTACTGCAAGTGTATTACTCATACCTCCACCCCAGCAAAAGCCCACACATCCATAGTTGCCATTGCTGTCTTTTCTTGTTTTGATATAGTTAAACACGTTCATGAAATTCTGTTTTGTTTCATCCTGATTGAGTTTGGTAAACAGGGTTCTTGCTTCATCTTCTGAAGCCGGTGTACCACCAGATGGTGCTAATGCATTTGGTGCAATGGCAAGGAAGCCGGCTTGTGCAGCTCGTCGTGCTACATCTTCAATATGTGTATTAAGACCACGGTTTTCATGTATTACAATCACCGTTCCGTATTTCGCTTCTTTCTTTGGTCTTGCCACATAGGCTTTCATCGGTTCACCAGAAACGGAAGGATAAGTAATGTATTCTGTAAACAAATCATCGCCCGGTGTTACCATCGCTTTGGCATAATTATTTTCCAGCAACGGAAGAATAGCCAGTGCCGCAGCGGTACTTCCTGTTAACACTACAAGCCGTTTCATAAAATCATTGCGGCTAAGTGGCTTATGTGTGTACTCATCATAGAGGTTAATGATTTGCTGATTCATGATTGAATATTTTAAGCTCAAAAGGTAAACCAAAGTTTTGAGTTGTGCCATGCCGTTTGAAAAAGAATTGTTCTTATCTTGACTGTCCTTAAAACAAATACAACATGGGAAAGTTTTTTTGTACTATTTTATTCATTCTGTTTACTATTCAGCTATCTGCACAAAATAAAGCGCTTGTAGGCGGTACGTTGATTGATGGTTTTGGTGGTGATCCTATTCGTAATTCCGTCATCCTGATCAAAGGAAACAAGATTGAAAAAGTGGGAACAGTGGAAACATTGCCCGTACCTGCAGGTTATGAAATCGTTTCTACTGAAGGAATGAGTGTACTGCCCGGTCTTTGGGATATGCATGTGCATTTGATGATTAACGGGCACAGTGATTATCCGTATTGGGACAAAAAATATCCACCGCTCTTTCGCAACGTCATTATGCCAGCAGGTGCCAAACAATTATTAATGGCAGGTGTAACAAGTGCCCGGGATTTAGGGGCGCCGCTTGAAGATATTATCGCCGTGCGTGACAGCATTAACAAAGGAAAAATGACAGGCCCTACTTTATATGTGAGTGGACCTTTTTTACAACATGCACCTTATCCCGGCACGGAACAATTTCGCTGGGGAATTAATGGTGTGGCAGATGCAAGAGCCAAAGTGCAACGATTGGCAAAAGCCGGTGTTGATTGTATTAAATTGATTGATCAGGATCAAATGACGCAGGAAGAAGTAAATGCCATTGTGGATGAAGCGCATAAATGGAAATTGAAAGTAGTAGCACACAGTCACCGCCCTGAAGAAATAAGAAGGGCGTTGATTGCAGGGGCTGATTGTTTTGAACATACAGGACTGGCAACTGCACCTGAGTATCCTGAAGATATTATTAAAATGATTCGTGAGCGTACGGGCAACAGCAACAATAAACTGTTCTGGACACCTACAGTAGAAGGATTGTTTAATAATGATTACAATATTCGCAATATGGAGCACTTAGATGATCCAAGCTGGCAAGTGGGATTGCCCGACAGCATTGTAACAGATATTCGCAACTCTATTAAGTTTCCATCTCAGCTTTCTTATTTTCAGGTGACGCCTTACCGCAAGCCTACATTAAAACGGAAATTTACACAGTTAAGAGAAAGCGGGGTGCTCCTGTTAATTGGAACTGATAGTGGCATACCTATGAAATTTCATAGTCAAAGCACGTGGAATGAACTGGATATTTGGGTTCGTGAAATGGGAGTGGATCCTATGCAGGCCATACGTGCCGCTACCTACTGGCCTGCTGTATTTCAGGGTGTAGAAGATAAAGTGGGAACAATTACTGAAGGTAAAGTGGCTGATATTATTGCTGTGCGTGGTGATGTGCTGCGTTACATTAATTTGTTACAACGTGTGGATATTGTTATAAAAAACGGTACACGGGTAAAGTAAATCGTTGCTGTTAACGAATAAGTTGAACAGTACCTCTCTGGCTGATTGTTTTCATCGAAGAGGGATCCATATATTCCATCGTCCATAAATAACTGCCGGGAGCTTGTTCGATGCCTTTGTATGTGCCATCCCATAACAGTTTGTTTACAGATCCCTCAAATACGGTTTGACCATACCGGTTAAATACTCTAAAATGCTTCATTGCAGCACCACTGTTGTTTTGTGGTCCAAACAAATCGTTAAGTCCATCAGCATTTGGAGTAAATGCGTTGGGCAATTGAAGCATACAACTGGCTTTTATGATAATGCTTTTAGTTGTACTGGCAATGCATTCATTTTTTTGAACAGTTAATAGTACAGGAAAAGCTTTGTCAACAGATGTGATAAATGTTTGCGCCGGAGGATTGGGTTGCATACTGCTGTTGCCATTGCCAAAATTCCAACTGTAAGAAAATGCACCTTTACTTTTATCAGCTATGGTTATGGGTTGATTGGAACAGGCTGTAGGGGGAAGTTCAAAGTCTGCTTTTAATTTTTCATCCAGTGTAAAACTTTCTTCTGCTGTAGCACTGCATTGCCCGTTGTTTACATATAAAATAGCTTTTTGACTTCCGCTTTGTGTAAATGTAATTTCAGGTTGCTGCAGTGTACTTCGGGCGTTGTTACTAAAGCTCCAGTTCCATTGATTTACTCCATAATTACCGGGATGTACAAATTTTAAAGTATCTGCAATACAACCTTTAGCAATGGTAAAAGTAAAGTTGGCAGTAACAGCTCCCTTAATGGTAAAGTTTTTTAAAAGACCCGAAGGTGCCGCATTGTTACATTGATCAATAAAAGTAGTGCCGTCGTTTCCATTTTTTAATTGGATGGTATAGATGCCTTCTGTTAATAGTGGATTTTGAAAGCGAAGTTCAATTTCATTAGCAGTACCATTGTTACAAATTGTATTTACAGCTGAAATAGCAACTTGTGCCGGCCCGGTAATTAAAAAATCAGAACCATCTGGTGCTATGGAACTGCATAAGGTTTGTTTTGAAATTAATAATTTAATGGCTTATGGTCTGCAAGTTGTAATTACAACTGAGTCAATTATAGGAAAGGGGGCGATGGTAAATTTTATGTCAGTATTTACAGGTATCAGATTGCCACAGTTATCTTCAATGGTATTGCCATCAACTCCGTTGCCAATCCTTAATGTATAAGTACCATCACTTAACGGTTGTGAAAACCGGAGTAAAATGGAATCTGTTTCACCAGATGTATTGCAG
>CAYPBV010000089.1:0-14610 GCA_964409025.1 uncultured Chitinophagaceae bacterium
GAGTACGGTATTGAACCCGCTGCTGCTGCAGTAGTTGTAGCTGCAGGCGATGGTGGTGGTGCCGCTGCTGCTGAAGAAAAAACTGCTTTCAATGTAATATTGAAGAGCGGTGGTGCATCTAAACTCAACGTAGTTAAAATCGTTAAAGACTTAACCGGTCTTGGATTGAAAGAAGCGAAAGACTTGGTTGACGGTGCTCCCAAGCCTGTTAAAGAAGGTGTTTCTAAAGCTGAAGCTGATGAAATTGCAGCTAAGCTTAAAGAAGCAGGTGCAGATGTTGAGATAGCTTAAGCTATCGAAATCCCGCCGCTGGCGGTGATTGAAATTGCTTAATAAAACTTTAGATTCTTACTTTAAGTCCTCCTCACACAGGAGGACTTTTTTATTTATAAGCGTCACCAATACAACTATAAGCGTCACCAATACAACCTTGTAAACCAGCCTGTAAAAAAATTGTAATCATGATGATATTTGAAAAAATACCAAGATCGTTTATTAAAAAATGTAGTTGTGTTTGTGCCGGTAATTAATGTAATTTTTTCAGTATAATCCCTTTTGGGCTTTGATATTTTCTACATTCACCTTATTTTAGTTTTCCAATTCCTTGCGAAGTATCTGCTTTTAATCTGTACACTGCTTTCTTATAACACTTTAAACTAAAAGCTATGCTGCGCATTCTTTATTTGTTTTTATCTCTATCATTTGTTTTTAACCTGGGTTTTGCACAAAGAAGGCTTGCAATTAACGGCTTCTCCACTGCAGCCTGTGCAGGATCAAGTAATAACAGTTTCTGCTGGGTGAATCTGCTTACGAATCATTACGCTTCACAGGGGCAGCCTATCACACTTTTAAATACTGCCACTTTTGGCGAAAACATCTATCATTGTATGCCTACCGGATACATACCACCTTTAGGAAGGCCTGCACCTAATGTAAATAATAACATAACTAATTCGCTCAATTGGAATCCCAATGTTGTTTTAATTAATTACCCCACTAATTGGTTTGATGTATACACCATTACTGAAATAATGGCGTGCTTCCGGCGTATCAGGTCTGAAGCACAGGCAGCCGGCAAAATTCTTTACGCTACCACCACGCAGCCCCGCACTGGCTTTACAGCAGCGGGAAGAGAAAGGCTGCGGATTATTAAAGACAGTATTATTGAACAATTTGGAGTTTATGCTATCAATTTCTGGGATGGCATAGCCGATCCGGTTGATAACACAATTTTACCTCAGTACCGGTATTGTTGTGATGATATTCATCTTAACGATGCGGCACATCAGATACTATTTCAACGTGTAAGGGACAAAAATATCTTTTCTGCTCAGTCCCCTTTGCCGCTTTACAGCGCAGAGTTGAATGCAAATGTGTTGAATACGACAGTAAAACTTGAAGCAGTAATTAAAGGCACGGACTTGCAGGATGCTGAATTGCAAAGAGGTAACGATGGAATCAATTTCAGCACCGTACATCGTTTTAATGACTTACAACCCGATAAAACAAATTACCTGTACGAAGACAAACAACCTTTAAGAGGGAATAATTACTACAGATTAAAAGTAACTGAAGCAAGCGGCAGAGTAGTGTACTCTCAATTAACAATTATAAAAGTAAACAGTACTGATTTTGTCATTGAAAAACTATTTGCTGATGCATCAAAGGTGTTGAACATACACTTTTCAACAGCATTACCTGCAACGGGTAGCAGATATGATATATCAGTTATCAGTACTGGCGGTTCGGTAGTGCTTCATAAAAATTATCCGTTTGCACAATCAGGTATTCTTCAAATAGCCCTGCCGCAGTGCAGTCCCGGGGTTTACGTGCTCAGATTAATAACAGCAGAAGGCAAGGTAGTTACAGGAAAATTTATCATTAGATAGTTTCCCCCTTTACGGGCCAGTAGTTATTTGTTGGGAGGCAACTGTTTAATTCAGCCCCATGAACGGGCTGTTTCTCAGGATGCCTAAAACCAGATGCTGCTGCAGTGGTTGTAGCTGCAGGAGATGGTGGTGGTGCCGCTGCTGCTGAAGAAAAAATAGCTTTCAATGTCATCTTGAAGAGCGGTGGTGCATCTAAGCTCAACGTAGTTAAAATCGTTAAAGACTTAACTGGTCTTGGATTGAAAGAAGCTAAAGACTTAGTTGACGGTGCTCCAAAGCCTGTTAAAGAAGGTGTTTCTAAAGCAGAAGCTGATGATATTGCAGCGAAGCTGAAAGAAGCAGGTGCAGATGTTGAAATTGCTTAATTGAACTTTTGCATAGCATTAAAAAATCCCGCCATTTGGCGGGATTTTGTTTTTGTACCCTTTGCAACGCTAGCTACCAGCTTTTGCATTTACTGCCCGCTTACTTTAATAACTGAAAGGGCATTGAAGCTTTCATCTTTTAAAGGATAGAATGCTCCATTTACCAGTTGAAAGAACCGGATGCCCATGATCAGGAACAATGGATGTGTGCTTGCCGGTGTAACTGTATTTTCCAGAATAAATGCAGGAACGGGATTGTTATTCCACTGCAGCATGGGTGTTTCTTTCTGATCTGTAATGAAGGTTTCATTTTCAAAATCAAGTTCTGCTCCCATTGTTAAGAGTTTGAAGTGTGTGGCACCTGATGGAACTTTTACTGCAAGAGCAGGAATGAACTCATTAAATGCAACTGTGAGACTACCGGTGACCCTGTTGATCTGTGCTGTGTAGGGCGCATAACATGCGCTGCCCAATGGTGCATTGCTATTGAATGAGAAGCCTTCGAGGAATGCTGCTTCACCATCAATGATGTTGCGTTGACCACGGGTATTGATTACATCTGCCTGAATGACTTTTACCATTTCTGCGGTTAGTCTGCCGGTGACACGGCTGTCTTTTGCAAATTGAAGCAGCGGACGTACACTGTTGCGCAGCAATTTGCATGCTTTACCGGCCCTTCCGAACTCTGCCATGTTTTCTCTTGTGCGTTGAAAGGCGGGGTCTGTTGCTATACGGTTAGCCGTAACAGTTACGTTTTCTTTTGCCAGGTACCCATCGCCGGATTTGTAGAAGGTAATATCGCCAATGGTACCTTCCAGTTTAATGATGCCTTTTTGTTTTGCCATGATGTTTTTCTTTTTTGATGTTATTAAAAATGGTTTGCGGGGTTTGGCCTTTTACCCCTGTGATCAATCACTACACAAAAATGCGATGGGCCAAAATCCTACTTTCCCATTTGGGCACAAAAGGGAACAAAACGGCACGAAATGGCACGAAAGGGAACGAAAGGGCACAAAAGGGAACAAAAGGGCATGTAACGGATCAAAAGGGAACAGAACGGAACAGAACGGCATGTAACGGACTATAACAGCACATAACGGATCATAACGGCATAAAAGATTTCATGGGGGTTGCTATCGGAAACAGCAACTGAGGGCAACCAGGTAGGGCGCAGATAGGGAGCAGATAGGAGGCTGAGGGGAGGCATGGGGGAAGGGGGGCGGGAGGATTTGACTTGTGATTTAGCAAAACAGAGATGCACTTGTAAGAAAGGGAGAAACATACATTTTGGTTTAAGTAACTATTTAAGGCTGACTTTTTAAAAGGAATGAACGAAATACAAAACAAAACGAATACAGAATTTCAATTCATGGGATAGTAATTTCTGCAAAACTTAAAAATATATCTATTCTTTTTCCACAGCTTTTTTTGCGAACAGCTTAATTATAACTGCAAGTTTTAGAATTGTTTATTTTTTTTATTCGAGTGTAATCAAATTATAAAAAAAACATCCTGTTTTTACACAAAAGTAGTTTTACTACCCGGTTTGCAGTATTGGCAGTGCTACCGGACGATGTTACGTTTATCAAAGAATTTATTGAAACCACCGGCCGCTGCCAACCTCGTATGCCAAAAAACATTCTTATATTACTACTTCTGCTATTGCACACTGCTGCCAAAACACAGGACAGCAGTTCTCTATTTGTACGAATTTTACATTTTCCAGATAAAGTATTTCATAAAGTTGATGCTCAATCATCAAAGCTGGAGCAAAAGCTCATTCATCAAACAGAACGTTATCTCAATAAATTAGAAAAGCAGGAACTACAACTCAAACGTAAACTTCAAAAAACAGATTCACTTAAAGCAGAAGAACTTTTTGGTAACGTACGGGAGCGTTACAAACAAATGAGAACAACACTTCACTCTACTAATCAATCAAGTGTTTATTCGGGACATACGGATTCATTGCTCACGGCTATGAAGTTTTTAAACAACAACGCAGTTGTACAAAAAAGTAAAGCCCTTACCGAAAAATTGAACACGAATGTTGCCGGAATAACACAATTGAAAAACCGTTTTGATGCTATAGAACAGATACGCAAGCAAATAAAAGAGCAACAGGAGCGGTTGAAACAGGCATTACAAAACACACCACTTGTAAAAGCACTCAACAAATACAAACAACATTACTACTATTATAAAGAACGACTCACTGCATACAGAGAAACTTTAAATGACCCCAAGAAGATGGGTGCCGAGTTATTGAAAGCAGCTAACCGCATACCTGCTTTTCAGCAGTTTTTTCAGCAACATTCCGAACTGGCGGCATTGTTTCCTAACCCAGCAGGTGCAGGCACATTTGCACAGGGAGCAGCTATACCCGGGTTGCAAACAACCGCACAGGTAGCACAACTTATACAGGACAGGGTGGGTACAGGTGGCCCGAATGTGCAGCAACTGATGCAGCAAAACATGGGGCAGGCGAGAGATATTTTAAGTGAACTAAAAAATAAATTAAAGAACCGTAGCTATGGCAGTGCAGATGATGAGATGCCTGATTTTAAACCCAATGAACAGAAAACAAAATCATTAAAGGAACGCCTGGTGCTGGGTACTAATTTTCAAACCACCAGCAGCCGCATTTATTTTCCAGTAACCACTGATTTAGGATTATCACTTGGCTATAAGCTTAATGATAAAAGCATTATTGGTATAGGCAGTTCATATAAACTTGGATTGGGTACAGGTTTTAATAACATGAGCTTAAGTCACCAGGGATTAGGTTTCCGCTCATTTATTGACTGGAAGTTTAAAGGAAATTTTTGGTTGAGTGGTGGTTATGAACAAAACTACTTAGCTGTGTTCAGAAGAATAGATGAACTGAATAACCGCACTGTGTGGAAACCAAGTGCTTTACTGGGTGTGAGTAAAGTGGTGGATGTTAAGAGTAAGTTTTTTCAAAAAACAAAAGTACAACTGCTGTATGATTTTTTGTGGCGCACACAATTGCCGCAAACACAGGCGGTGTTATTCAGAGTTGGATATAATTTTTAAAATAGCTAAATAATGAAAATAGTCTCTCTCTTTGCAATTTTAAACATTCTCGTTGTTAGTAATTTAGTTTGCGCACAAACAACAACGCACTCTCCATTTAAGTTGCCACAAAAACAAACGCCACCGGTACCAACAGTTGCTGCATTTGAAAAGTATGGAAATATACCGGTCAATATGGCATCGGGTGTGCCGCAGGTAGGTGTGCCAATAGCCACACTAAAAGTTAAGGATTTTGAATGGCCGGTAAGTTTAAGTTACCATGCGGGAGGAGTACGCCCTTCTGATATTGCAACCAGCGTTGGATTAAGCTGGGTATTAAATGCCGGGGGAGTTTTGAACGAGCCTCCTATAACAAATTACAATTTAGGAGAGGTTCCCTACAATCTGAATTTAAATCATCTGAATTACAATTCTAGTACAGGTGACTTTTGTTATCCTTTAAATGAAATTGATGTTAATGTAGCGAATGAAATTCTTTCTAATGGCGGCACTACCGGAGTGCCTATGGGTACAATCAGTACACCTTTATTTAGTGTGAAATATCTTTTTGAATCAGGAGCCACGTTACCGGCAAGTAATAAAAAAATAAATGCTGGTATATTAACCGATGAACAGGGAAACAAATATGAATTCACAACAATGTGTCTTAATCAACCTGTTTCAAACTGCAATTTTATTGTAAACAACTCTATGCAAAATCCCCAGAGTATTCAAAATCGCATAAGTTATTATCTGACCAGAGTTATTACTTATAATAACGATACAATTCACTTCAAGTATTCCAACGAAAATTGGGGGTATAAAAAAGCACCGTTATTGATGTACAGGCGAAATAGTAATTATGATATAGTGAATCAGTTAAATTATTGCGGGCCACTTGCTCCGGAGGATATTGTTTGTCAAAATGAATTAGCAGCTCAGGACAAACGGTTAAATGAAATTGAAACATCTACAGGTGATATCATTCGATTTTTTTATGCCAGCAGAAACGATTTGCCTGGTTCTTCAAGGTTAATTAAAGTACAAGTCATAAAAAAACAAAATGGCGTTGAATCAGTTCTCAAAAATATTTATTTACAGCAAAGTTATTTTGGAAACAGTACTGTTGCAGAAGAATTAAGGCTGCGGCTGGACGAGGTAAGGTTTCATGATAAAAACGACCAATATGTAAATGGATACAGCTTTGCCTACAGCGACTTACCCTTACCCAGCAGGTTAAGCCCTGATTATGAAATTTTCGAAAACTCTTACCAGGGAGTAAGACAAATAAATGCTAAGGTGAATATTTCTTTAGCAGGTTCTTTACGAAGAATCCAATATCCCACAGGTGGCGAAACCATTTTCTCTTACGAAGTATTAAGAGGAATGGGTAAACTGAGGGTAAAGAAAATTATTGATTACAGTAATGAGAACGGAATAATTAATGAGCGTAATTATGAATATTCATTAGGTGATACTGAATACTATGAAGGTGTATTTAGCAAAATTGAATCCTACACGAATATTGTTACAATACCAGGACAACCTTCTACATATCTTGTAATAACATGCTCAAAAGATTATTGGCAAAACGAGCCTATTTCAACGAATGAAGAAGCTGATCTCGTTGACAGAAAGTATTCTCCTTTTGTTACTGAGTATTATGGCAGTACTGGCAAGTATGGTAAAATTGAGTATCACTATGAAATGCCCTCCAGAGGAGTTCAGGATGTAATCATAGCTGATCCTGTACTGAAAAAGAAAATGCTTTTTGAGAAAATCAATAACAATTATGTTCTTGTTCAGGAAACAGAAAACACATACACGCTCCCAAATGAATCGATTATTTTTGGCGGACCAACATACCCTTACAGTACTTCTCCGTTAGAAACCAATATCTGGGTTAAAAATATTAAACAATTTTCGGAACAAGTATTGCTGCCAAATCCACTAATAACCGACGACAAGGTGATTTCCTGTCCGGCTTATGGTCAATACAATTATCGAGTAACCTCTGCGCCAATTAGGCTAACAAAGACAGTAGAAAAACTCTACTCAAAAGAAAATCTGGGTACATTCACTACAAATACAACGGATTATTTTTTTGATGATCTTACGAATCTCAATCCTTCAAGAGTAGAAGTCACCAATAGTAAAGGAGAAAAATTAACCACTAAAAACTGGTATCCTACTCTCGGTGTTTTACCTTCAGGCTATAGCCCAACTACATCTGAACAAACCGCTATTAATTTTCTAAAAAATTCCAATAACATTGGAATGCCATACTATACCGAGACGTTTACAGGTAATGCATTAACAGGAAAAAAAGTAAATTCATTTCAGTTAATAGGTACCGGAAAAGCGCAATTAATAGCTGAGAAAGTATTCCCAACAGGTACCGCAGCATCAAAGGAATCGAAAATCGTTTCATATAACTCAAAGAATAATCCGGTAGAAATAGAGGATGCTTCAGGTATCAGAACAACCATACTTTATAATACGGTAACACAAAACCCGATAGCTGCAGTATTCAATGCTGCCAATAACCAGATAGCATATACAGGATTTGAACTTAACGAAACACAAACATTTACAACCTTGCCGATGCAGCGGGTTACGAATGGCATTGCCGGCTCTTACTCTTATTCATTATCCAATGGAAGTATCTCTAAATCCGGGTTGCCCACGGGTAATTATACAGTGAGCTGCTGGGGTAGGAATGGGTCTGTAATTATAAATGGATCAGGTGTGGGTGCATCATTAACAATTAATGGATGGTCTTTATTTACCAGCACCCTTAATACCACACAGGTAACGATATCCGGAACAGCACAGATTGATGAACTTCGGGTACTGCCTGCGCTTGCCGGAATGAAATCATACAGCTATGATCTTTTTGGAATAACGAGTATAACCAATGAACAGAATAGTATCTCTTATTTTGAGTATGATGCTACAGGAAAAATGATAAGGACAAGAGACCAGCGAAACAACATACTTAAGGAAGTTGAATTTAAATACATCGATCATAAAGCAAACTGGCAATCTACCGGATTAACACGATGCAAGCCATGTGAATTGAATCAAAATTATACTTCTAGTATTCAAGAGGTACAGGAAAAAGATAATAACCCCCTTAGTACTACTTATAATCAATTACGATGGATAGATTATGGAGCAACAGCTTCGAATTGCGGATTGGGTGATTTTCAAAACACGAACACATATAGATGCGCAACCTACATCTCCGAAGGGCAAACAAGAAATTCAGGGTGGAGAGAACGAATGAAGCAGGATATGAATCCATGCAGCCCCACTTTCAATCAATCTGTTTGGGTGCTATCCCATGCAGATGTGCAAGGCTGTCAACCCCCATTTGTATTTGCTAAATTTTCGGTAGTACCGGTGAGTATTAATTATAATGAAACATACGCAGACTTTAAAGTTGATTTTTTCAGTGATTATGAATGTACAATACCTGTTTCCGTGACAAATTTATCTGTAAACTTTATGTATACGGATGTAAACTGGGCATGGTATTCAGGTACAACAACAACACAAAGCAATCAGATTACCGTTGTATGTAACGGAACTTCAACTGTATTAGCTGCAGGTTTTCTTTTGAACTATGTTGAATGGGGCCCGGATTGGGAAGATTTAAATAATCCTAATCCGAGAATAACTTCATCATATTACAGAACCTACATTAAGCTCGAAGGAGCAATGTATGATATTGGTAAACATTAAAATCACAAGTCATGAAAGTTTTTTATCTGGCATTCATTCCTTTGTTTCTATTGATTGCTACAAAGGGTTTTGCTCAAAATAACTCACCAGTTAATGTGAGTAACTATATCTCAAAAGCACAAGCTGAAACAAATCGCCTCAAGGCCTCCTTGAATCTTACGGATGTCCAATACCAAAAAGTACTTGAAATAAATAAAGATTATTTTAAGAAGCTGGCAGACATCAGAACCTCTGATGCAGACAATCCGGCTTTGAGACGCCAGAAACTTGATGAGCTTAATAAAAAACGTGAAGACGATTTAAAGCGAACTCTTATCGATTGGCAGTTTACAAAGTATAAAAACCAAATGGATTCAATACGTCATCAAATGACAGGTCATTAGTTTAATTGACTTTCAAATTAACTTATTATGTTAAAACATGTAATTCGAATTGTGCTGCTTATGGCATTCGCTGTTGATACACTTTATGCACAGCAAACAAATGTTCCGGCCCGTAATCACCTTCGTACGTGGACAGCCACGGCTCCCGAGCAATCCTCAACCAACTTAAAAACACGTGTGCTGCGTGATGTAAAGCAATCAACGGAGTATTATAATGAGCTGGGTTTTCCTATTCAGCAGGTGGCTAAAGAAGGATCTTTGGTAACCGGCAGCAGTCCAACTGACGTAGTGGCTCCCGTTTATTATGATGACATGGGGCGTGCAATACGAACCTATCTTCCTTATTTTGAAACAGGTAATACCGGTGCCTTCAGAACCAATGCCTTTACACAGCAATCAGCTGTGCTTACTTCTTTTTACAGTAGCCAGGGTGAAACTGTTTTTTACGGAAGTACACAAATTGAAAACTCACCACTTAACCGCACGTTAAAATCCATGGCTCCCGGTAATAATTGGCAGGGAGCAGGCAGGGGTGTACAGGTAGAGCATAACCTCAATACAACTGCCGATGATGTAAAACGCATTAATGTGGTTGCAGCCGGCTCTTATACTGTGGCAGGAACCTATGCAGCAGGCGAGTTAACAGAAACCCATTCTATAGATGAGCACGATAAGCGTGTTGTGGAATATAAAGATAAAACGGGCTTGGTTGTTTTAAAGAAAGTACAAATTGGCAATAACCCCGGCGCAAGCTATACAGGCTGGATGTGTACCTATTACATTTATGATCAATTCAATAATCTCAGGCTAGTAGTACAGCCAAGGGGTGTGGAGCTCCTCCTGCAAAACGGTTGGGCTTTTACAACAGATATTTTAAACGAGCAGTGTTTTCGTTATGAGTATGATGATTTAAACCGCATGATCATCAAAAAAGTACCAGGTGCCGGTGAAGTGTATATGGTATATGACAAACGGGACAGATTGATACTCACTCAGGACGCCAACCTCCGTACTCAAAACAGGTGGATTTTTACAAAGTATGATCAATTAAACCGCCAGGTATATACCGGTTTTCATACGGATAATGTAAACACTACGCTGGCAGCAAAAATTAATGATGTTAATAACAGTAATGCTGGTTTATTTGAAACAAGAAACAACCAACTGGATTGGAGCTGCTATACCAAAAATCAAAGCTACCCCACCAATGTGCAGTTGAGCGATATCTTAAGCGTAACGTACTATGATGACTACACATGGGTAGAATGGCGAGGCCCCAATCTACAGGTAAAAAACAATTCTTTTGACAGCTATTTTGCTGCTCCATCGGATACCCAGTATCCGTATCCTCAGCCGCTTACGCAAAGCAGAATAACCCTAGGGATGGTAACCGGAACCAGTATTTCTCCCATCGGCCAAAGCTATTCACTTGCCACCATTATTTATTATGATGATAGAGGAAGGGTCATTCAAACCCGTTCCGATAACAGTGCCAAAAATAGTATTGGTACCGATATCGTTACTACACAATACAACTTTAGCGGTCAGGTGCTTCAAACAGTACTGAGCCATCAAAAAGCCGGCACCAATGCTCAAACACATATTGTTGTTACCAAGTATGAATATGACGATTTAGGAAGAGTGAAAAACGTGAAGAAGAAAATAAACACAGATGTAGAAAAAACAATTACAGAGAACAGTTACGATGCGCTGGGTCAGTTAAAATCAAAAAAACTGTCACCCGCTTTTAACAGCAATGCAGGTATTGAAAACCTTACGTATGATTACAACATACGTGGCTGGATGCTGGGCATGAACAGAAACTACTTAACAGCCAATGGCCAGAGCGGCACCAACCGTTTTGGCTTTGAACTGGGTTATGATAAACTTACGAACAGCAGCGGCCGCAACTTCAGCAATGCTGCACAGTATAACGGTAACATTACAGGCATGGTATGGAAGAGTGATGGGGATGATGTGCGCCGCATGTACAGCTTTACCTATGATGCGGCCAACCGTTTAATGAAGGCAGATTTTATACAGCATAACAATTACTCCAATGATAACACATGGGGTACCAATCTCATCAACTATACTGCACAAATGGGTGATGGCATTAACCCCGCAACGGCCTATGATGCCAATGGAAATATTTTAAGCATGACACAGTTTGGCTGGAAAGCAGGAGCATCACCTTCCACACCTATTGACCAGCTTACCTATGGGTACATTACAAACAGCAACCGGTTACGTGCAGTGGTGGATCAGCAAAACGATCCGAATACTGTGTTAGGTGATTTCAGAACACCAGCCACCCATCCGCAAAACGGTACAAAGAATCTTGCTAATATCAACAGCATTACAGATTACAGCTATGATGTAAACGGCAATCTTACACAGGATCATAACAAAGCCATCAGCAGCATTACCTATAACCATTTGAATCTGCCGCAAACCATAAACATTACAGGTAAAGGAACCATTACCTATACCTATGATGCCACAGGTAACAAGCTTTGGAAAGAAACTGTAGAAAACAATGTATCTGTTGCTTACAATGGCGTTAATTATACCAGTAACATTACCACTACCACCACTTATATTGCCGGATTTGTATATGAAAGTAAAATCTACAGCAACAGTTCTCTTGCTGCATTAAACTACACGGATAAACTGCAGTTTACCGGTCATGAAGAAGGCCGTATAAGAGCGCTCTATACCAATGCAACAACGCCACACACACTCACAGGTTTTGCCTATGACTATATGCTTAAAGACCACTTGGGTAATGTGCGCATGGTACTGACTGATGAGCAGCAAATCAACTATTATCCTGCCGCTACCTTAGAAGGTACCTTTAGTACCAATAACCCGCAGGCCAATAGTATGGTAAACCATGAAAAGCAGTTTTACAATATACAAAGCAACAGAATCGTAAACAAACCCTGGACCAATACATCTCTTGACTATGCCAATCATAACGGCATACCGCCGGGTACGCCCAACCCGAATTATCCAACAGGTGTGAGCCCCACACAAACAGCTACCAGCACTAAAGTGTACCAGCTCAATGGAAGTACGAACCGCACAGGGCTGGAATTTGTAATGAAGGTAATGGCGGGTGATAAGATTGATATACTGGGCCGCTCTTATCATACAAACAGTACAACAGTAAGTAATGCTAACTCTACCACCTTAAATCTACTGCAGGTAGTAACGGCACTCTTAGGTGCGCCGGCCAATGCAGTGGGCAGTAAAGGCATAAGTGCCACGCAACTGGAAAGCTGGAACAACGGCATCTTGCCGGGTGGTTTTATAAGAGGTAACAATAATGAAACAGGAACGAGCATACCCAAGGCATACGTTAATTATATTTTCTTAGATGAGCAGTTTAAGTATGCAGGAGGTGGCTGGAGCCGTGTAGGTGCCAGCGGCACCGTAAAACAACACTGGACGGATGGATTGCAAAATATTAACGTTCCTAAAAACGGTTACCTCTTTGTTTATGTGAGTAATGAAAGTAACTTTAATGTGTTCTTTGACAATTTACAGGTGGTGCACACAAGGGGGCCGTTGGTGGAGGAAACACACTATTATCCGTTCGGGTTAGTTATGAGCGGAATATCTTCTAAGGCTTTAGAATTCGGTACCCCAGAAAACAAAATGTTATTTGGAGGTAAAGAGCAGCAAAGCAAAGAATTTTCAGACGGGAGCGGTTTAGAACTTTATGATTATGGAAGTAGAATGTATGATAACCAAATTGGTAGATGGTTCACGGTTGACGGACTTGCTGAAAAGTATGCTTCATACTCTCCGTATCATTTTGTAGCCGATAATCCTATCAGATATAAAGAACTTGACGGACGTTATTTTGTGGATAGCAAGGGACAGAAAGTTAATATATCAGTAAATAAGGCTGGACAAGTGGTTGTTGGTAAAAATGCATCGGCAGATTTAAAGCGAATTGCAAATCTAGTTAATCAGTCTGGCAGTAAAACTGCAGTTGAGATGTTTAATAAGTTGGGGAATAATGATACAAAAATTAATTTCAAAATTGAAACAAACCCTAAGCCTGTTCCGTTGTTAGGATTGCATCAGGCACATGATAAAGATGGCAAAGCGTTGAAATGGGAAGCAAATACAGGAGGTACTGGTAAGTTTGAAGGCAAACCAGAGTATATAAAAGATAAAAACGGGAATACTGCATATAAAGAGGCTTCAATAACACTTTATGAGGGAAATATGAATCCTGTTCAAGTCCGAGCACATGGTGAAAATTATGGAGGTGATGGTAGTATAACAAAGGACCAAGCAATGGTATCAATATTTACTCATGAAGGATACCACGATACTGACCAAAAGACAATTGATGCAATTAAAACACGACAAGAAGGTGGGGTTAATAATTATGATGTAGAAACTGCAGCGTATAAAATGAATACGCAGGTCTTAAGTGAAATAAATGAGAAAAAGAAAAAAAATAAATAGTTGTTATGAAAAAGCATCTTTTTTTTATTTTTATATCTATTCAGATTTTAAGCAGTTGTTTTACAAAGAAAATGACTATTAAGTCAGGTGAAGAGAAAAGCAATATTGCTTTTGTAAAAAAATGTTCGGAAAATCCAGATTCACTATATAGTCGCCGAAAGGTTCTTGAAACATTTGCATCTGTTCTCAACATTTCGGTGCCAGAGTATAAAGAAGTTTTTCCGAAAGGATTTTATCTCAATAATGAGGGGAAATGTGTAGGTTTTTCTATTTACGACTTAACTGATACTTTAAATAGGGAAGCTTCTTTTAGTGAGTGCGTAAGCTTTTATAATTACCATGTGTATCATTTTTTCCCGAGTATAATTACTTATTCATACAGCCACATTGCAGTTTTAAAAGATGGTAATATCAAAATATATAAATCTGTTAATTGCAAAGGAGATAATATAGAGGATGTTTTAATTTATTTAAAAGAAATACTAACAGGTAGGCCAGAAAAGGAAAATATTATCAAAAGAGTAAAGGATTATCGAAAATACGGAGGCTATAATCGGATAGATGAGCAATCAGATTTTATATGCAAATAAACAAAAGCCGTACCCGCACTGGGGGTAATTTCGCCGCTGTTGGTGTTCCCCGCAGCAGATAAAAGAACCAATGATGAAAAACAGCACACCGCCCTCGTTGTGTGCCTGCCTG
>CAYPBV010000090.1:0-14368 GCA_964409025.1 uncultured Chitinophagaceae bacterium
GTACAACAGCATTAACGAACGCATCAGCAAGCAATACAAAGTGCATTACATCAACATCACGCCTTTTACAAGAGAAGCAGCTACTGATAAAACATTGGTAGCAAAAGATGGGCTGCATCCATCAGCTAAAGATTATGCACGCTGGGCAGAGAAGGTGAAGGAGGTGATGATGAATGAACTCAAATAATTATTGCAAATAACTTTTCATCTCAAATTGATACTGCTGTGCAATTGCTTTTGCTTCCTCAGCAAAATTTTCTTTTTCACTTGCATAAATAATAGCTCGGCTGGCATTTACCAATAAACCACAGTCTTTATTCATTGCTTTTTGAGAAATATCTTTTAAGCTGCCACCCTGTGCACCCACGCCGGGCACGAGTAAAAAATGGTCGGGAATAATTTCACGGATGTTTACAAATTCTTCTGCCTGTGTTGCGCCTACTACAAACATTAAATTGCCGAGGTTTCCCCATTTGGAAACGGTACGTAATACTCTTTCATATAAAAACTCAGCACGCAGATGTTCTTCAGCATTTTCACTTAAGAGTTGTTTCAGTTCAAAATCATTTGCGCCTTTGTTACTGGTTAATCCCAACACGATGGCCCATTTACCTTCATATTCCAAAAAAGGACGCACACTGTCTTCACCCATGTAAGGCGCAACAGTAATGGCATCAAAATTCATGGTTTCAAAAAATGCTTTAGCATATTGTGAAGAGGTGTTGCCAATATCGCCCCGCTTAGCATCTGCAATTTTAAAATGAGTGGAGGGAATAGAGTTCACCGTTTCTTCCATCGCCAGCCAACCCTTCACACCCATTGCTTCATAAAAAGCCGTATTGATTTTATAGCTCACACAAAAATCTTTGGTAGCATCAATGATGGCTTTATTGAATTCGACTATGGCGTTTGGATGCGATTGAAGATGTTGAGGAATCTTCGTAAGGTCAGTATCCAACCCCACGCAGAGGTAAGATTGTTTTTGCTGTATTTGTTCAATGAGTTGAGCCCTTGTCATTATGCTGTATAAATTTCTAATAATGCAATATCTCCAGACAATTCCAATTCTGAAATTGAAGATAAATTTTTCAGAAGTAGTTCCTTTAAATAATCAGTTCTTTGATTCCCTGTTTTCAGCAAAACAACTTTTGGAGGAAATCCTAAAAGGTTTAAAAGATTTAAATAGTCTTCATCATTTGTAACAATAATATAACCATATTCTTTTGCGTACTGCCTAATTTGAGTATCTGATGAAGGAACAGGTAAATTTGTTTGTTCAACATGAATACAATCTACCCCTGAATTCTGTAAAAGTTTTACAAGACGCCATGAAATATTTGCATCTAATAAAAGTTTCATCAGGCTGCAATCAATTTAATCATTGACTCTCTATTGGCTGCAAAAGCAAGACAGGCGAGTATATGTTCTTCTTTTAATAAGGGAAAATCATTCAGTATTTCAGAATGAGATGCGCCGCTTGCAAGGAGATTCAATACATCAGCCACAGCAATTCGTGTTCCCTTTACACAAGGCTTACCGAAACGTATTTCAGGATTTATTGAAATATAACTTGCAAATTCTTTCATATTCCAAAGTTATAAAATTGATTTGAGATAATCGCCAAACTTCCACACTTCCTCAAAGGTGTTGTACAAAGGCACAGGGGCCAAACGAATAACTGATGGCTCCCTCCAATCCACAAAAAACCCTTCAGCCATTAATGCATTATAGATTTCTTTACCACGTTCCAGCATATTCATACTCACCTGGCAACCATGTTCATTTTCACTACGAGGAGTTATAAATTCTATGATTGGCTTTGACTGAGAGTTGTTCACTTCATCCAGCACATACCACAAATAAGAAGTGAGTAGCTTTCTTTTTTGATTGATATTTTCCCATCCGGCTTCTTTTACAACATCCAAAGCTGCACGGTGACTTGCCATCATCAACATTGCAGGTGTAGAAAGTTGCCAACCTTCTGCACTTGCAATCGGCTTAAAACCTTTCTCCATTTTAAAACGGGTTGCTTTTTCATAACCCCACCAGCCGGCAAAACGAATCATTGTTTTATCCTTATGGTAACGTTCATGAATATAAACAGCACCCACAGCACCCGGACCGCTGTTCAAATATTTATAACTGCACCAGCAGGCAAAATCAGCATGCCAGTTGTGTAACTGCAATTCAATATTACCTGCAGCATGTGCTAAATCAAATCCCACTTTTGCGCCTGCCTGTTGTGCCAGTTGTGTGATGGTTTGCATATCAAACACCTGGCCTGTATAATAATTAATGCCGCCTAGTAATACCAATGCCAGTTCATTTTTATTTTCAACAATCAATTGCAATACATCTTCATTGCGGATGGTATGTTCACCTGCCCTTGGTTTGATTTCAATAATTGCTTCATCAGGATTGTACCCATGATGTTTCACATGCGTTTCCATCATGTATTGGTCGCTGGGGAAAGCTTTGGCTTCGCATAAAATTTTAAAGCGTTTTCCTTCCGGCCGGTAAAAACTCACCAGCATCAAATGCAGATTCACTGATAGGTTGTTCATCACACTCACTTCATGCGGCAAACAGCCAACAACAGTGCTGAGTGTTGCAGTGAGTTTGTCATGATAATCCATCCATGGCTCCGGCGCATGAAAGAAGGATTCAACGCCGAGTGAAGCCCAGTCATTCATGATTTGCTGAATGTATGCATTGGTTCGTTTGGGTTGTAACCCTAATGAGTTGCCTAGAAAGTACACCTGTTCCTTTCCATCTTTTGACGGAATGATAAATTGAGAGCGAAATGATTTCAATGGATCATTGGTATCCATTTGTTGGGCAAAAGCAAGCGTATGTTGATATTGCATGTTTGAATTTGGTCTGACGCCCTCGTCTGACCTGTAAATTACCGATATAAGAGCCATCAGACGAGGGCGTCAGATGGCGGTTAAAATAAATCAGGATAATCCGTAATAATTCCGTCCACACCCATTTTCTTCAGCCGCTCAATATCTTCTTTTTTATTTACTGTCCATGGAATCACTTTAATCTTTCGTTCGTGACAATAGGCCAGTAACTTCTCATTCACCAATGAAAAATGCGGACTGTAGATTGCAGGCTGAAAGCCCAATGCCTCTATTTGTTTTTCAATACCACGTTTATCAAAATCTTCAATCAGCATAGCGGTTTTAATGTTTGAATAATACTGATGTAAATATTGAAGCGTTCGGAAATCAAATGACTGAATTATTACATATTCCTCCAATTGCTTTTCTTTGATTACTGCCATCAATAATTCTACAAATTCTCCAGGCTTGGGATGAAATACTTCATCTGTTGGTGGCAGACATTTGGTTTCAATATTGAAATACGGAAACGGACGCCTTGCCATCATCATGTAATTTTTTACACTGTCAATCAAATCAGCAAGCAAAGGCTTTTGAACGGCTATCTTCTGCTGCTGCGGAAAACGGGGATGTGGTTTTAATCCTGCATCAAACCTTCTTGTTTCTTCATAAGTCATTTGAAAGATATTCAAACTGCGTTCTTCTTTTTCTGTAACAAAAGAACCATCTGGTTTGGTGGTGATTTCATGATTAAAGAATGGCTCATGCGAAAGAATTACTTTTTTGTCCTTTGTAATTACCACATCCATCTCCAGCGTAGTAACACCCAACGCTAATGCATGAAGCATCGCAGGCACTGTATTTTCCGGCATCAGGCCACGGCAACCCCGATGACCCTGTTTGTCAAAATCCCTATCCTGCGGGGAGGAACTTGTAACCGTCTTGCTATTTGCACAACTCATTATTGCCAGAATAAAAAAGATTGAAACCCTCATTGTCCGAATACTTTATATTTTCGTTTTTCCATTCGTTCTGCAATTTCGTTTGCATCACCACCCTGCTTTTTTAACTCATTCACAATGCTGTCATAACTTTTTTCATCCCTGTCCTGACTGAGTTTAAATACATGATTGAGATCGGTTACTTCTACTTCAAACCCAACAATACCCTTCATTAAACCCTGTACATAGTCATGTGGCAACTTTTCAACCAATGAAGGGGAATGCGGATTGTTTTCAAAATGATGTGTAGTGCGTTTGAGTACTTCATACAATTCTTCATCATTAAAAAAACGAATCATGCCCCTTGCATGTACACTCTGGTAGTTCCATGTACTTGCTGTTTCCTGTTTGGAGTACCAGCTTGCACTTACGTAGGTGTGGGCACCTGTAAACACAGCCAGAACATTTGGGTTCTGTTCAAAAGCGATGTGATGATCTGTTTTACGTTGAATATGACCCGTTAAATACAATTGTCCGCTACGTTCATCAATAAACACAGGAACTTGTGTTGCTACAGGTTTCAGTTCAGCATCCACACCTATAAGCATGGCAAAAGGATGTTGCTTTACAAATTCAGTAATTACCTTTTCGTCGGGTTCTTTATAATGAGGCAGGTTGTACATAAAACAAAGATAGGCTAAGACTTTAAAGGAGTAAAAGAAGAAAAAGAGTTAGATTCGTAGCACCCAAACCAACCAATAAATGAAATCAATTCCCGGCTATTTATTTCTTCTTTTGGCATTTAACAGTCTTGCACAGGATTCATCACAGTACACTATTTATTACAGCAACCGAAATGCAGGCTTTATTAAAATCAACCGGCAACAAAATGGCCTGAATACCATCCGCTATATGTACAATGACCGTGGACGTGGGCCCGACCAAACTTTTACTGTTGTTACCAATCAGCAAAAAGAAATTGAACGGTTTGAACAAAAAGGTGTGGGTTATATGAAAGACAGTGTATCAATTCTCATTTTCAAAAAAGATTCTTTGTATTACAATCTAAAAGGGAAAGACACTGCGAAAACCAATTTCAAAACTTTAAATCTGTATAACTACGCCTTAAGCGGGCTGTATGAATTCTTTTACCCGATTTTAACAGATACGATCACACATGGTTCTCAACCTTATCTATTTGAAAAAATACTGGAACGCAGTTTTAAATTGAATAACAAAACAGTTAAAGCCATTCTTTACAATTACCGTTCCGCCAAATCAAACACACTGGGTTTGGTATGGATGAACGAGAAAAACCAACTACTTGCAGAAGTAAGTCCATGGAATGATATTATCGAAAATGGTAAAGAAAATCTCCGGCCGGAATTACGACATATCAACGACAGTGTAAGTAACAGCAGATTGGAACAACAATCAGCAGAATTCTTTAAAAAATCATTCGACAAAGTTGCGCTGTTCAACTGCAATTATGTGGATGTAGAAAAAGGAATCCTCATCAGCAATAAAACCATTTTCATCAGCAATGGAAAGATTGAAAAGATTACGGATACTTCTGCAACAATCCCGGCAAACTATAAACGCATCAACACCAGTAATAAAACCGTAATGCCGGGTTTGTGGGATATGCATGCACACACTTTTCCCGGTGAAGGACCAGCGTATTTAGCAAACGGTGTTACATCCATTCGTGATTTGGGAAATAATTTACAGTTACCGGAGGTAAAACAAAAATCAGCAGCAGGAACATTGGCACATCCACGTGTGGCATGGATGTGCGGATTTATTGATTACAATGATGATATGGCGGGACCATGCGGTGTGTTCATCAACAATGTACAGGAAGGAATTGATGCTGTGCGTATGTATAAACGCATGGGTTATCAAAGTGTAAAATTGTACAGCAGTATTAAACCTGAATATGTTAAAGTAATTGCGGCTGAAGCTCACAAAATTGGCCTGCGAGTACACGGACATGTTCCCGCACACATGACGGCCGCTGAAGCAATCAGAGATGGATATGATGAAGTGAATCACCTCAACATGCTCGTACTTGGTTATTTCGGAAAAGAAGTGGATACACGTACAAGAGTGCGTTTAACCTTAATGAAAGAACGTGCCTATGAAGCAACGCCCAATGGAACGTATGCGCAGGAACTCATTTCACTGATGAAACAAAAAAATATTGTACTGGACCCAACCAGTGTTTTATATGGTCCTTATCCGCAAAAAGCAGTCATGAACAGTAAGGACAGTCTTGAAAAAAGATGTACAGATACCCTGTTTGCATGGTTGAAAATATTGCATCAAAACGGAATTAAGTTTGTGCCCGGCACTGATGCAGCGGGTGGCAACGGCATTGTGGGCGAATTAAAAAACTATGCAATGATTGGCATGAGCAATGCAGATGTATTACGTAGTGGTACATTATGGTGTGCACAATATACAGGCCTTGATAAAGAATTAGGAACTGTTGAAGAAGGAAAAATTGCAGATTTAATCATTGTGAGCGGTAACCCGTTGGAACGGATTGCAGCACTCGACAACATTCAAATAGTAATCACCAATGGAAGATTGTTTTATACAAAAGATTTACGGGCTGCCGCACAGAGCAATGCAGGAATGAATGAAGCCATGCTGCATGCACATTAAATAGTTGCTTGCGGGTAAAGATTCAATATCATATCATAATTATCAACGTTGTAATGAAAGGTTCCCAGAATTTGGAAGCCGTTATGTTGATAATAGTTCACTGCTTTTTGATTGGTTGTTTGCACACCGCCCCACAAAATCATTCTACGAATGGTTGATTTTGATTTTAACTCTGACAGAATGAATTGAAAGAGTTGATTGCCCAGCCCGCTGCTCTGCCAGTCATCAGCTACGGAGGGTGCAAAGGTGCAATCTGTTTGATGGCTGAGTTCTAACCCATAAGAACGTAAACGCTCAGCATCATGTTCCAGATAACCCACTTTTACAATGGCATAGGCTACAATCCTTTTGCTGCTCATATCAATTGCAATAAAGCCCCAATGATTGTTATTGCTGAATAAATCAGCAAAGGTTTGTTTGTCAAACTTATGCGGACCAAAACGGTTTTTGGTAACATCGCTCAACAGTTGCAGATAGTTGAACAGATTATCAAAGTCAGTTTCAGTTAGTTTTCGTATGAGAATCTGTTTGTTATTTTTTGTTTGAATAAGCATGTGAGAATTGGTGGATGTTATGGTAACTAGTTAGTGATTTAAGGAAATTTGTATACAAACAATGTTGTACACCCTTGCCATTACGTCACTTCGATAGCTGTTTCATTTAAATGTTCTTCTTTGATTTATGGATTGATGTTGACGCCAATCGATAAGAGAGACCGCTATTCATTACTACTCATTGCCAGATAGACTTCATGTTTATATTTAGGTGTTGTAATGACTATATCTTTTGAAGTTCTGTTTTGAAGAGTAATTTTTATTCCCTTTTTAATTAATATTTCGTTTTCTCTTTTATTAATTACCTGCTCTCCTTTTTCGCAGTCCTTATATTCTTTTTTTACAATCATTTTCCCCGTCGTCAAATTGAAATCTACATCAAACCAATACTCACAGGGTTTCCCATAAAAATTCGTGTAACCTATTAAATAAAATTCCCCGTCAGCAAAACGATACTTATCTGTATTACCCCACTTCCAACTACTTCCACCGAAATGACTAATTAAAAGAATTCCATTCTTTATCTCTAATTCACCAAAGGGATCTCCCATCATTCCTCCATCCCTGCTACTATAAAGTGCCTGTTGTGATTTTTTCCATACTATCCACTCTCCCTTACTACATTTGTATATGAAGAGTTCTCTGGGTACACTTTCAAATTCATCTGCAGCCTTCCTGGTATCATATGCCACTACCAACTCCCTCGTGCCGTCTTTATCCAAATCACCCGTAACGGTATCAACAATCTTATAGTTTTCAGGAATTGGGATTGTTTGTGCTAATAGTTTCGAACTCAAAAAAAACACAGGCAACAATAAGAACAGAGATATTTTCATTTCCAGTAACGCATTGTTTGAAGAATTTGAAAAACCTGGTACCCCAACCAATAATAAAACCTGTACATACTATATTGTGTGCGAAGCCTCGTTCGGGATTTTACTTCACTCAATAAGTAATGATGCTAATTGCAGTAGTGTACAAGAGTGCGACGCAAAGGTGATGCCATGAAATACCTCAGCCCGACCCATAAAACTGTTTTTTGTATTCACAAACAACTATCTACCTACTATCGGCTCTTTTCCTCCTTCAAACTCTTAGCTCACCCCGCCACCGTTGTCAACAACTCCGTCTTTGGCAACTCTGCATTACGCATGGCAATACTACGCACCGCATTGGCAGTAAATTCAAGAAATGCCTGTTTCGTTACCGCATCATCACTTACCATCACAGGCTTACCGTTATCACCTCCTTCACGTATGCTTTGTACAATCGGTATCTGCCCGAGGAAGTTGAGTTCAAATTCTTCAGCCAAACGTTTGCCGCCATCTTTACCAAAAATGTAATACTTGTTATTGGGCAACTCTTGTGGTGTGAAGTAGGCCATATTTTCCACCAATCCAATGATGGGCACTTTTATTTGTGTTTGGCCAAACATCGCCACTGCTTTCTTCGCATCAGCCAGTGCAATATCCTGCGGTGTGGTTACTACTACGGCGCCGGTTACAGGAACTGTTTGTACCAGCGTTAAATGAATATCGCCGGTACCGGGTGGCATATCAATGATGAGATAATCCAGTTCGCCCCAGGCCACATCGGTTACAAACTGTTTAATGGCGCTGCTGGCCATAGGACCACGCCATACAATCGCATCTTTTTCATTTACCAATAATCCGATGCTCATGAATTCAATACCATATTTGTTCATCGGCACAATCATCCCTTTGCCATTGACCTCTTTCATCATGGGTCGCTCGCCACGCACGCCAAACATAATGGGTACGCTGGGGCCGTAAATATCGGCATCCATCAGTCCCACTTTAGCGCCGCTTTGTGCCAATGCAATGGCAAGATTGGCACTCACCGTGCTCTTGCCCACACCGCCTTTACCACTTACGACGGCAATAATATTTTTTACCTGCGGCAAAACTGATTTCGGGTCTTTACGGTTGCTGCTGGTATTGGAAGTAAAATTGATTTTTACATTGGCCTCTTTATTTACAAGCAGTTTTACCGCATTGGTGCTGGCCGTGCCCATCATATCCTTCATTGGGCAGGCAGGTGTTGTGAGCACAATGGTGAACGACACATCGTTACCGTTGATTTCCAAATCCTGTATCATATTAAGGGTTACGAGGTCTTTGCCAAGGTCGGGTTCCTGTACATTGCTCAATGCCTGCAGCACTTGTTCTTTAGTCATATTTAAAGTGTGATTTGTTAAAAAAAGAATTGTGGCCGCAAATTTAACCATTCAGGGCCTTGAATTGTTGATGATTAAAATCATTTCCGCTTATTTTTGAAGCCGATGAAGAAAATTCTACTTCTTACTATTTGCTGCTGGGTTGTATCGTTTGCTGCCAAAGCCCAGTTTGAGTCCATGAAAGATTCAATAGTTCAGTTGTATGGTGTGGTGATGACGGCCGATAGCCTGCGTGGCATTCCTTCTGTAACGGTGAAACTTCGCAATCAAAACAGGGGTACGTTTACCAATGACCAGGGTGTGTTCAGCATTGTGGTGATGAAAGGTGATGTGATTGATTTTACCAGCATTGGCTACAAAGCAAAGGCTATTACCATACCTGTGGATTTAAAGGGCAACAGTTTTAGTGTCATTCAGTTAATGGTTACAGATACGGTGTACTTACCTGCCACTATCATTAAAGCCCGACCCAGCCGTGAGCAATTTGAGCGTGACTTTGTAAATACCGATGTACCGGATGATAATATTGAAATAGCCCGGCAAAACAGTCTCACGGCGCAAAGCCGCATTCTGCAACAAAGTCTTCCACGTGATGGCAGGGAAGCTACTACCAGAGCCATGCGTCAGGTATCACAAGCCACTTATTATAATGGTCAGCTACGGCCGCAACCTATTTTTAGTCCGGCAGCATGGGCTGAGTTTATCAATGCATGGAAGCGGGGGGATTTTAAGAGGAAGTAGAAAATTGGAAGTTGAAAATCGAAAGTGGTTCCTACTTACGTTTAGATTTTGCAGTTTTCCCGGAGGCTGTGAGTATGGCTGTAATTTCTGTTGCTTCTTTTAATAATGGTTCTAACCGGTTTGGGGGAAACACTCCAACTTCAATCATTAGTTCCAGCCAATAACAGGTTTCATCCGCTTCCTCCTCTGCTATTGTAAGTTTCGATATAAAATCAGCTGTACTTATAGCCCTTAAAGAAGACCTGTAGTTTGCTGCTGTAGAAGTAGCAGACCGCACCACTTGCTTCACAATTATATCTTCAATTTTTCCTGAAGGGATTTCTTTACACATTTTGATAACTCTTACAGAAAAAGCTTTTGTCCGGTCTTTTAATTGCTGACTTATAATTTTTTTGTTTGATGATTTGTTTTGATTTTTGCTGAACGATTGCAGGCAGTGAATTTAATTTTCGATTTTTCACTTCCCATTTTCGATTCTAAAAGTTACAATTAATTATTTTACTATGAAACGAATCTCCGTCATCGGTGCGGGCACCATGGGTAATGGCATTGCACATGTGTTTGCACAAAGTGGCTTTCAGGTAAACTTAGTAGATGTTCATTTTTCGCAATTAGAAAAAGCAGTTGCAACGATTGGTAAAAATCTGGACAGACAAGTGAGCAAAGGATTGCTTACAGAAGAACAGAAACAAGCAGCAATCAAAAACATTACCACCAAAACAGATTTGATTGAAGGTATAAAAGATGCAGAGTTGATTGTAGAAGCAGCTACTGAAAACATTAATCTCAAACTGGATATTTTTCAACAACTAGATAAATATGCGCCACAAGGTTGCATACTCGCCACAAACACGTCTTCCATTTCTATTACCAAAATTGCGGCAGTTACAGGTCGTCCGCAGCAGGTGATTGGTATGCACTTTATGAATCCTGTACCGGTGATGAAACTGGTGGAAATTATTAATGGTTATGCTACTACAAAAGAAGTATCGCACACCATTGTGGAACTGAGCAAACAGCTTGGTAAAATTCCCTGTGTGGTAAATGACTATCCGGGTTTTATAGCCAATCGTATTTTGATGCCCATGATCAATGAAGCCATTTACAGTTTTTATGAAGGTGTAGCCGGTGTGGAAGAAATTGATACGGTGATGAAACTGGGAATGGCACACCCGATGGGGCCGTTGCAGTTGGCTGATTTTATTGGACTGGATGTTTGCCTTGCGATATTAAAAGTATTGCATGATGGCTTTGGCAATCCCAAGTATGCACCTTGCCCGCTGTTGGTGAATATGGTTACTGCAGGCAAACTGGGCGTGAAGAGTGGTGAAGGATTTTATGTGTATACGGCGGGGAGCAAGGAGGCAAAACCTGCTCAGTTTCGTTAATCATTAATTTGAGCGATTATTATTTTTGGTTATTTTAGTCAAAAGAATATCTATCACATTAATTTTATGAATTCATCACAAGAAACTACAGAGGACATTCCAAAAGATGCTTACCCCCTCTTAGGCGATCGTATTCAATCTACTTTTATTGACATGTTGTTTATCGTCTTTTGCATGTTCATACTTGCGGCCGTGCTTGACAGGTATGAACAAATTCCTGATGGTGTACGTGCAGGCTTATTCATTGGATTATGGGTTTTATATGAACCTCTCTGCACCAGTCTGGGTGCAACCATTGGTAATAGTATAAAAGGAATAAGAGTGAGAAGAGAGGGCAATACCTCAAAGCGCATCCTATTTCCTTTGGCTGTAGTACGCTATGCATTGAAAGTTCTTTTGGGCTGGGTGTCATTTCTTACTATTCATTCCAATAAAGAAAGAAGAGCCATTCATGATTTTGCATCGGGAAGTGTTATGATAAAAATCTGAAAATGCAAAACAAAAACCTCTTCATGCTCCTCATCGGCTGCAAACCACAAGGCCGGCATACTGAACAGCACGATATATTCTTTGGTATAGCAACTTCTGTTAAAGAATTATTGCCGCAAGTGATTGCTTTTTGGCCGGAAGCAGAAGGTAAACTGCATATTGATGGCTGGCGAAAAATAACACAGGTTGATGGCTATGATGTAACAGTTGTTTACATAAACGAGGCTGCATTATCACAAGCGCAACTCTTCTTCATCAACCTTGGTGGTTACAAACAAAATGAGTTTGAAGAATTTCATTATAAGATGCTGGTGGCAGCAAGAGATAAAGCAGAAGCTATTCAGCAATCCAAACAAACTGCTTTTTACAAACATACAGGCTTTGAAGGCGCCAACTCACATATTGATGATAAATACGGCGTAGACGTAGATGATGCGTATGAAATTGAAGACATCCTTTCTCCTGAGTTTAAAACAAAGTACAAACTCCTGCTTACGAAAGCTGCAAAGGTGAAAGAAGATGAATTACATCTGGGTTATTTCAAACTTAATTCGTTTGAATAGGCAATCCTTTAATTATTCGCCTCCATACACAAATCAATAAACTCAGTTGTTTTTGTACTCATGATGATTTTGTTTACCAGTTTTTTGCTGTTAAAATAAACTATGAGTGTACCGTACTGCATTTGATAAGCCTCCCACTGTTCCGCTTTTAGTTTAGGGTTGCCCAGCCATGCAAATAAATCATCACGTTTAGCACCGATGATGGGTATATTGAATTTTCCTTTAAACTTCTCTCCAATAACCACATAATCCCGCTGAGTGAAATATTTAAAATCTTTATCAGCAAAATAAATACCACCACCACATTTGCTATCATTACTTTCTTTTTCAAAAGAGGTATAGCAGGGCAGTTTTGTTTTTATCTGTTCCGGATCAGCATTGGGAGCTGCCATATTGATCCAGCCTTTATAAATGTCTGCTATAATCGTATTACATTCAGGCTTTGATTGAAGTTGCGCCTGCGTAAATTTGCCTGAAAGCAATAGTAATAAGGACAACATTAGTTTTATTTTCATACAAATTATTTAAAATCTAATATCATAGAACAAATTTCATACCTCAATTTTTTCTGTGTGCAAATTCTTTATCTTGCTATCTATGTTTTTTCTGCTGTCCAAAATACTTTACTTCTTTATTTCCCCGTTTAACTGGATTTTGCTGCTTTTTATATGGTGGTTGTTTACTAAAAATGCAGCCCGCAAAAAAAAGATAGGCATCAGCCTGCTTATTCTTGTTTTATTTTTTTCCAATCCATATATCATCCACGAAATCACATTGGGATGGCAGGAAAAAGAAAAAATAATGCAAACAGATGAGAGGTACCAAACCGGTATAGTACTGGCAGGCTTTGTGGGGTTTCTCTATAAAACCAGGCAAGGTTACTATGGCGCTGCAAGTGACCGGTTTATACAAACAATGCGGCTTTATAAAACAGGTCGTATCAAAAAAATATTAATTACAGGCGGCAGTGGTAATCCATGGCGACAGGAATACAAAGAAGCTGATTTTGTGAAAGAACAACTGATAGATATGGGAGTACCTGCCGATGACATTATTGCTGAAAGCGAAAGCAGAAATACATTTGAAAATGCTGCGCATACTAAAGCAGTTTTGGATTCGCTGCATTTAACCGAACCCTGTTTATTAATCACATCTGCCATGCATATGAAACGTTCGCAGCAGGTATTTTCAAAAGCAGGGATTAAAACAATAGCATATCCCTGTAATTTTAATGCCATCCCCAATCCGCAAACGTTTATGTCAACTGTTGTACCTACCTATAAAGCTTTTGAAGGCTGGGATGTGTTTTTAAAAGAAGCAGTAGGATTAGTTATGTACAAACTCACAGGCAAAGCTTAAAATTTTTGCAAATGCACATCATGCAATTCTTTAAAGCGGTATGCAACCTCTTCTAAACGGTTTTGAGGAATACCTGTCTCGATGCGGCAAAATAATAATTGCTCCTGATTAAGTATACTGCAGTTGCATTGCTTTAAAATCATCATTACTTCGTTCATTCTCGTATAATCAAATTCAATTGCGTAAAAAATTTCTTTTTGCTTTTGAACAACAGGTATGGTTTGCAACACAAAGGAGGTTACCGTTTTATAAGCATTGATTAAACCCGGCACGCCCAAAAGTGTGCCTCCAAAATAGCGCACTACCACTACTGCTATATTTGTTATTTCTTTTGAGTCAATTTGGCCAAGTATGGGCCGGCCAGCACTCCCACCCGGCTCACCATCATCACTTACTTTGAAAGTGTTTCCATCTGTTCCTATTCTGTAAGCAAAACAATAATGATTGGCTTTGGGATGCAACTCTTTAAGTGCTTTCAATTTTAACTTGAATTGCTCAATGGTTGTTACAGGAAAAGCACAGGCAAGAAACTTACTGCCACGGTCTTTCAACTCCGCTACAGCTTCCTGCTCAATGGTATAATAAATAAAAGATTCATTCATATTACTTAACTCATAACT
>CAYPBV010000091.1:0-13790 GCA_964409025.1 uncultured Chitinophagaceae bacterium
AAAACAAAAAAATATCACTATGGAAATTAGAGTTCTCATATTATTACAGCCAACGCATAAATATACGAAAGTTTACAAGTCCTGAAACTTTCGCATTTTTAAGCAATTGGCTCTTTTTCAATGATTTAAAAATATTGTTCTATCTCCTAAAACTTTCGCAAATACAACCACACAAACTTTCGCTTTTCAGGGCATAGCTTCGCCACCTCAGTCACAAAAACTTCTTTTTAAAACTATCAGTTGTATCACAAACTCAAATCATCCAGCGGGCTCATAACCCCTAAAAGATCACGGTTTGTTACATGCAGGTAACGCATCGTTGTCTTTACACTGTTATGCCCAAGCAACTTCATTATCATAAATACATCCGTTCCCTTATCTAATAAATGGGTGGCAAAACTGTGCCGCAGGGCATGGATGCTTCCGGGTTTTAAAACACCCGCTTTCTCCTTTGCAGCTGCCAATACAAGTTGCAAACTCCGGGTGCTGTAAGGTTCGCCTTTTACCTGCCCTTCAAATAAATAACCTTCTCTCGGGGGCTTTACTTTTTGCCAATATTCCCTTAACATCACAAGTAATACAGGACTTAACCTAACAATACGGTCTTTCTTTCCCTTGGCCTGTTGTATTAAAATACACATTCGTGCACTGTCAATATCTCGCACCTTCAGCCGTACCACCTCACTTACTCGCAAGCCACTGCCATAAGCCAGCATCAGCATCGTTTTGTGTTTCATATTGCCCGCAGCTTTAATGATCTGTGCAATCTCATCCTGGTTAAAATGTTTCGGTAATTGCTGCTGCTTTTTGGGCCGGGGTATCTCCCAAAAAAACTTGTCTCGGTGCAGTACTTGCTCATAATAAAATTTTAAAGCGTTCAGCCTGCTGTGCAGGGTGTTCTCAGAAAGTTTTAATTGCATTACACAATACAGCATATAGCGTTTCAAATGCTCAGGTGTTAAATCCTGCACCTGCACATCGCCCAGTTGTATTAAAAGTTGTGTTAACTCATTGCGGTACGTTTGCATCGTACTTCGGCTGTATTTCTTTAATGCCAGCTTTTCAACAAACAGCAGCAGTTGTTCTTTATTGTTGGCCGATAGTTTAGCAGACGAGGCAATTACTTTTTGTTGTACCACGGCCAGGTCGGTTTGCACTGCCAGCCCGCATTTCTTACGGTTCTCCGTTGTATCGGGTATATGCCATCCTTTTAACGTGCTGCTCCATTTTGCATCAGGCACTTTGCGTATTCGTTCATTCCATTGTTGATTGTGTGCAAACTGTATCAGTATGCGGCTGCGGCCACGGTGTTCCGTTACTGTATAAGTAATAGCAGGAGTGTTCATCTTTAATTGCTCCTGCCAATATAATAAATTTTCAATTTATTTTTACAACTGCAGCCGCTGTATTTAAGGGCGCTGCTCTTTTTTCAGATACTCCTGCAGTGCATAATGATACACGGTTTGCTTTTTCTTCACCTTCTGCCTGTACTGTGCTTTTAATACGGGGTCATTATTTATGCGTTGGGCATAAGCCACCGCCTCTGCAAAACGGCTTCGCTTTTCTTTTTGTAAACTGCTGGGCTTAATACGGCTCATATCCGGGTAGCGGCTTACTACCGTTTTCTTGCCATATTGTTTAAATACAAGTTGTTTGCCTAACTGTCCTTGTAAACCTCGTGTTATAACATTGGAGCGTGATTGTGCCATACAGGTGCTTTTAAAATTGCTTTCTAAGATAAAGAAAAGTCGGCAATCCTTCGTTCATCCTTCGTTCATCCTTCGTTGGTGGGGCTTGCTGCATCTCCTGCCCGGCCATAGCGCAGCTGTAACTGTTCCGCTATTTATCCTTAAGCTTAATAATCCACCACTTGCTCCTCTATCATCTGCGGCAGCTCACGCCACTCATATTGCTGTGTGCGGAGTTGTGGTTCAAAACCGCCTTCACGTATGGCATCCTGTATGCTCTTATATGTAAAACGATGTGGTGCTCCTGCAGCACTCACTACATTTTCTTCCAGCATAATACTGCCAAAATCATTGGCGCCGGCGTGTAAACAAATCTGCGCCGTTTGCTTACCCACAGTGAGCCAGCTGGCCTGTATGTTTTTTACATTGGGCAGCATCATACGGCTGAGTGCTATCATTCGCACATATTCATCAGCCGTGGTTAAATTATGTACACCACGGATTTTTGCCAGCAAGGTATCTACATCCTGAAACGTCCACGGTATAAATGCTAAAAATCCTTTTGCTTCTTCCGGCTTGCGGCTCTGCACTTCACGAATTTTTTCCAGATGCTCAAACCGCTCTCGTATGGTTTCTACATGACCAAACATCATGGTAGCACTGGTAGTAATGTTAAGCTTATGTGCTTCATGCATAATATCCAGCCACTCCTGTGCGCCACACTTGCCCTTGCTGATGAGGCGGCGCACACGGTCAATCAGTATTTCAGCACCGGCGCCGGGCAATGAATCCATGCCGGCTTCTTTCAACGCAGTGAGCACTTCCCGGTGTGTGCTTTTTTCCAGCTTGGTAATATGCGCTACTTCGGGCGGGCCCAGTGCATGCAGCTTTATTGCGGGATATAGTTGTTTGAGTTGTTTAAATAATGTGGTATAAAAGTCCAATCCCAGTTCCGGATGATGACCACCCTGCAATAACAATTGATCGCCGCCCCAGCGTATGGTTTCTTCTATCTTCTTTTTGTACGTATCAATATCAGTAATGTAAGCTTCAGCATGACCGGGCACACGAAAGAAATTGCAAAACTTACAATTAGCAATGCACACATTGGTGGTGTTTACATTGCGATCAATTTGCCAGGTAACTTTTCCGTGCGGCACATGTACTTTACGCATTTCATTGGCCACATACATGAGCTCGGTTAAAGGCGCATGCTCATACAGGTGCATGCCTTCTTCTACAGTTAAGAATTCAAATGCCAGTGCTTTGCTGTAAAGATCATTGAGGTTCATACGTGCTGCGTGAAGAGTCTTTAGTACAAGAGTGCGACGCCACGGCAGCTGCATAGTATTCCGGTTGCCGGCTACATACCCTTCTTTTCTTCTTCTGCAAAAGTACAGCTACCGCCCACATCAGCCACGAAGCGTTTAGGTATATTTTATTGTCATTACTGATGAAATTCAACTACTTTGTAAAATGATGATTAGGGTGCTTGCATTTTTTTGGCTGATAGTTCTTGTAAATACAGCACAGGTACGTGCACAGGAGCCGCCGCCGGCCCGCCTGCTCAGCAGTATTAAATTTGAGCAGCTCACGGGAGGGATTGTTATACTCCACGCCACACTTGATAATTTTGGCGATACACTCAACTTTATTCTGGACACCGGCAGCGGCGGAATTTCGCTGGATACACTTACGGCGCTTTATTATAAACTAAAACTGGAACCCAGTGCTAAAACGGTAAAAGGTATAGGCGGCGTACGCAATCTTCAGTTTTATAATAATGGTACACTGCACTTTAAAGGTCTGGATGTAGAACATCTTGACTTTCATATAAACGACTACCAGATTCTTACTGAAGTATACGGTTTGCGAATTGACGGTATCATTGGTTACAGTTTTTTACGCCGCTACATTGTAAATATTGATTATGACAAACAGGTAATTAATGTATATGCACCCGGCAAATACAAATACAACAGAAACGGAACATTTTTGAATCCTATGTTCACCAGTATTCCGGTTACCCGTCATGAAATAACTGATGAACGTTCTTACCTGAGTAATTTTTATTTTGATACGGGTGCCGGTTTGTGTTTAATGTTTAGTGAGCAGTTTATGAAAGACAGTGTGTTCTTAAACCCCCGGCGTAAAGTGGTGAGTACACAGGTGGAAGGATTGGTTGGAAAAATTTCCATGCGGCTGTCAACCATTAAAAGTATGCAGATTGGTCCCTACAAGTTTAAAAAAGTACCGGTGCATATTTATGATGATTCTGTAAACGTGTTTAATTATCCGTCGCTGGTGGGCTTGCTGGGCAGTGATTTGCTGCGCCGATTTAATATTGTGCTCAACTACCCGGAGCGTACGTTTCATCTTACACCCAATACGCATATTCGTGACCCGTTTGATTACAGCTACACGGGCATGAATTTTTATTTTATTGATGGCAAGGTGCAGATAACGGAAGTACAGCAGGGCTCACCTGCTGAAAAAGCAGGGTTTCAGCCGGGTGATATCATTTTTGGTATTGAAAGTAACTTCAGCAATAATATTTCACAATACAAAGCCATGCTGCAAAACCATGGGGAGCGGCTCAAAATTATTGTATTCAGAAACAGTCAGCCCATGCTGTTTGAATTGAAAGTGGGCAGTATCCTTAAATAAAAATGTAGTGAGTTGTTGGCAGCAGCGCCAAGTTCAGCAGGGTTACATAAAGCAAAAGTATTTGCGTTCCTCTTTGTTAATTCAGGTATTTGTAGCCAAAGTTTCCCGAAATTTGCTGTTCCTCTCAAAGAAAGGATTTTTTCAATGACACAATTTGAACGTTTTGTTTTAAGCAATGGCTTAAAACTGCTCATACACAAAGATGCCAGTACACCTATGGCCGTTGTAAATGTTCTGTATGATGTGGGCGCCCGTGATGAAAAGGAATCACAAACAGGCTTTGCACATTTGTTTGAACATCTCATGTTTGGCGGCAGCATCAATATTCCTGATTATGATGATCCCCTGCAACTGGCCGGTGGTGAAAACAATGCGTATACCACCAATGATTTAACCAACTACTATTGCCAGCTGCCTGCAGAAAATATTGAAACGGCATTTTGGCTGGAAAGTGATCGGATGCTGAGTTTGGCCTTTAGTGAAAAAAGTCTGGACGTGCAGCGCAAAGTGGTGTGTGAAGAATTTAAAGAACACTACATCAACAAACCTTACGGTGATGTGTGGTTTAAAATGCGGGAGATGGCTTATAAAGTGCATCCGTATAAATGGATGACGATAGGTAAAGAGCTCAAACATATTGAAGAAGCCCAACTGCAGGATGTAAAAAATTTCTTCCGCAAGCATTATAATCCATCAAATGCCATACTTGTAGTAGCAGGTAATGTGCATACAGATGAAGTGTTGAAATTGGCGGAAAAATGGTTTGGCTCTATTCCTGCAGGCGAAAAATATATGCGCAGCATTGCACAGGAGCCCCTACAAACTGCTGCAAGACGTATGGAAGTAAAAGCTGATGTGCCCATTGATGCATTTGTAAAAACATGGCACATGAGCAGCCGGTTGGAAAGAGGGTATTATGTGGCAGATCTCATAACAGATATTTTGGGCGGTGGTGCCAGCAGCCGTTTGTTTCAGCGATTGGTAAAAGAGCAGCAATTGTTCAGCAATCTGGATTGCTATCATTTCGGCAGTATTGATGCAGGCCTGCTCACCATTGAAGGAAAACTGGTAAAAGGCGTTTCCATTGAAAAAGCAGAAGCAGCCGTTAATGCAGAGGTGCAAATGCTTACGGAGAACCTTGTGGATGAAAAAGAATTACAAAAGGTGAAGAACAAAACCGAGAGTACTATTTTATTTGAAGATATGAGCGTCATGAGCAGGGCTAACAGTTTGGCGATGTATGAACTGCTGGGTGATGCCCAACTGATGAATGATGAACTGGAAAAATACCAGAGCATTACAGCAGCAGAACTGAGGGAAGAGTGTACAAAAATTTTTGACGAAAGCAACAGCAATACATTGTATTATTTGGCCAAAAATTAATTCTTAACTTTAAGTAATACATAAATTCATGCTTACAGTAAAAAAAATTCAGGAAAAAGTAACCTCTGTTCCTAAAAACTATTCTTCTGAAAAGCTTTTAAACGAACTCATGTTAATGTATAAAATTGAAACGGGTTTAAAAGATATCGCAGAGGGTCGGGAAAAAGACTGGGAAGTATTTAAAAAAGAAATCCGGGGATGGTCAAAATCAAAATAAGCAGGCAGGCTCAAAAAGATATGTGGCGCATATACAACTATGTTTCCGAAGATTCTGTTCAAAATGCTGAGATGCTTATGGAAAAGTTTATTTCCAAAATTGATTCTCTGGCAAAATATCCGGAGAGGGGTAAAATAGTAAAAGAAATTTCAAACCCTTTAATAAAAGAAATTCTGGTTTACAAATTCAGAATTATTTACAGGCTGTATTCAAAAACAGTGCGAATCATTACTATACATCATTCTTCACGTTTGATGATTAACAATCCATTTATAAGATATTATTTGAAATAACTGAACATGAGCGTAGCAGCACAACAACTCAACAGAAAAAAAGCACCTTTAATCAAAGATGCCACGGAGTTTGATTTAAAACTGAAGCAAACTCAAAAATTTGTTTTAGATAACGGAGTAGAAGTATATGCCGTTAATGCCGGCACACAGGAAGTGATGAGTGTAGAGCTGGTGTTTTTTGCAGGCAACTGGTATGAGCAGCAAAACAATATTGCAGCAGCAACTAATTTTTTATTGAAGAACGGCACCAAAAGTAAAACAGCATTTCAAATCAATGAGCACTTTGATTATTACGGTTCGCATTTAAGCAGAGGTTGTTATAACGAAACAGCCAATATTGTGTTGCACTGCATCAATCGTCATCTGGGTACCCACCTGCCGGTGATAGCCGAGTTGATTACAGATGCTTTGTATCCGCAACAGGAACTGGATATTTACAGACAGAATGCCAAGCAACGACTAAGTGTAAACTTAAAAAAGTGTGATTTTGTTGCCGGCAGATTGATTGATGAATATGTATTTGGTAAGAATCATCCGTATGGTGTGTACAGCAATGCAGCTGATTATGATGCATTAACTACTGAGCAGCTTCTTGCTTATTACAAAGAATATTATACCCACGGACGTTGTGTAATTTTTGCAGGTGGTTTATTGCCTTCTGATTTTGAACAGCAGTTGAATGCCACCATTGGTCAACTTCCACTCAACCAAAATCATTCAAAAGAAATCATTCACCCCCTCACACCAGCAGCTGAAAAGAAATACAGAATCATCAATGATGAAAAAGGGGTGCAGGGTGCTATTCGTTTGGCACAGCCATTCCCTAACCGTCATCATCCGGATTTTCAAAAAGTACAGGTGTTGAATACGTTGTTCGGCGGGTTTTTTGGTTCACGGCTCATGAGTAATATCCGTGAAGACAAAGGCTATACCTACGGTATTCATTCGTATGTGCTCAATCATATATCCACTACTGCATGGATGATAAGTACCGAAGCTGGTAGAGATGTGTGTGAAGCTACCATTCATGAAGTGTATCATGAAATGGAAGTGCTGCGCAATGAATTGGTAGATGAAGAAGAATTACAACTGGTGAAGAATTATTTAATAGGCACCATACTGGGCGATTTGGATGGACCATTTCATATCATTGGCCGCTGGAAAAATTTAATCCTCAACGGTCTGGATGAAAATTATTTTTATAACTCAGTAAATACGATCAAAACCATTGGTGCAGAAGAATTAAAAGAGCTGGCCAATAAGTATTTACAGCCGGAAAAGTTTTATGAGCTGGTGGTGGTGTAATCCTGCCTTTGGTCAGTAGAATAATTTTTGTTACTTAGTTTCCTAAACAGCAAGCATGTTTGAGTTTTTGAAAAAGATAATTCAGTATTTCAACACGCATGACATCCCCTATATGCTGTCAGGAAGTATGGCTATGAGTGTTTATACACTGCCCAGAGCTACCCGTGATTTCGATTTTGTAGTTCATTTACAGCCCAAGGATATAGAGAGTTTTGTTGCGCATTTTTCAGGAGAATATTATTGTGATCGTGATGCCGTTACAGAAGCGGTAAATCATCTGTCAATGTTCAATGTCATTGATCATGCGTCAGGATTTAAAGCTGATTTTGTGATTTTGAAAAATGACGAGTACAGGAGAAATGAGTTTTTAAGACGGCAAAAAGTTAAAATGGCGGAAATGGAAGTGTTTGTAGTTTCTCAGGAAGACTTACTCATTTCAAAACTTTTATGGATTCAGGAATTTCAAAGCGGTATTCAACAGGATGATATTATTCAACTTTGGGAAACAAATACAATTGATAAAAAATATATAGCAAGCTGGGTTCAGGCGCTTCAATTAAATACCTTTAATCTCTTAAAATGAACGATACGCCCAAACATATTAAGCAGCTTCAATTGAAAATCTGGTTATCAAAGTCCCCGGGCGAACGATTAATGCAGGCACTTAAGGACAATGAGATGCTATTTCGTATATGGAAAAAAGCAAAAGACGAGAGGGAGGGGAAGATGAAAGAAAAAGGAAAGTAACCAAGACCTGACAGGTTGAGCACCATCAAACTGTTATATTTCAATTAAGCTTTATATGTTTCAGTAACAAACCTGTCAGCGTCGAATAAACTGAACGACTCACCTTAACCAGTTAGGTCCCAATCAAGTACTATTCAAGACTTAATCTTTGAATGACGCCCTCATCCGCCGACTGAATCTCATGGTATTTCAACAGCAACTCTTTACTTCCGAATAAATTCATAAAAAATTCCTTGCTCATTAGGGTTGGTTTATCAGAATAATAAGCCTGATATGACGAATATTTCCACAACTGCCAATCTTTTGTATAGCCATGATGCAATGGATTTCGATGTATATACCATAAGCACCATGTTAAATAATTCTCTTCTGTAATATGTTTTCGTTTAAAAGGTGTCATGAACAAACTGCCCTTTCTTACTGTTCTGAGGTTTTTCCATTTAACATATGCATTTGCAGCATGTGACATCTGTTTTGAAAAAACTTCTGCATCAGTGGTTTGGTGCACTTTAATCAGAAGATGATAATGATTGGGTAGTAAACAAAATGCATGTATTTCACAAACAGGTAACAGGTATTTTTTAATTAGTTCCAGCCAATGAGTATAATCGGCATCGGTTTCAAATAACAATTCATTTCCAACCGCTCTGTTATAAATATGAAACAATTCGCCAGGTATAATTGCTTGCTGGTTATTTGAGTTCATTTAAGTGATTTGTTATGAAAGCACAGAATCTCACAGCTATTTATTCTTAATAAACCAGCAGACCTGACAGGTTGAGCCAAACATTATCTATGACTTCACTTATTAAGTTTCACTAAGTTCATAACCTGTCAGTGTCAAATAAAATTTCGTTTATCTATAGCAGACTCTGACAGGTTTGTTGTTGAATGAAGTAGTATCTGATTAAAATAGTAAAGGTTGAACATACTCAACCTGTCAGGTCTTGGCAGTTCCTTCCTCTTCCGGCCTTGTTACCTGTACACTTAAATCAAAGGGAACTTTCATTTGAAAGCCTACATGTTCGTCAAGTGAATCATCCAGTGTATCAATGCCGTAGCGAATCTTCTTTGTATCGTCATACACGAGGGTGCCAAATAATCTGTCCCAAATGGAAAAGCTGTTGGCAAAGTTCATATCTGTCCATGGGCGTTTGTAATGATGATGAAACTTATGCATATCGGGCGACACAAATACCAAACCAATAGTTCTGTCGAGCCACTTCGGTAATTGAATATTGGCATGATTAAAATAGGTGAAGAGTGCCTGAAAACTACGGTGCATAAAATACAAACCAACAGGCACACCCATTAACACTATTCCAATTATGGTAAAGCTTTCACGAATAATCCACTCACCCGGATGATGACGGGTACCCGTGCTCACATCCACATGCGTATCACTGTGGTGTACTACATGAAAACGCCACAGCGGTTTTACTTTGTGCATCAGATAATGCGGAATGTATTGTGCAAATAAATCCATAATGAACAGGGTAAAAAGAAGTTGTGCCCATAACGGCATTTGTACCAGGTTCATGAAACCAATTTCATGTTCAGCAACCCATTTACTCACACCCACAGTAAGAACACCAAGCAGAATATTTACAATAAACGAAGTGCCTAAAAAAACAAGGTTAATACCTGTGTGCCGCAGTTTATTATATTTTTTGTCAAACGTAAACATAGGAATGACATACTCCAGCAACCAAAAAAAGATGAGCGGCGCCAGTACAGTAAACAAACGCTGCATGGTGTTGATGTTGTTCCAGAAATCCAGAAAGCGTTCCAGCATAAAGCAATCATTTTAAAAAGGAAAGTTACGGAGAAGGAGCCTGACAGCGGTTATGCTGTTGAATCTTCTTTTTCTGGCGGGGCATCAAACTCACATCCGCAATCAAAACAATGAAATACTTTGTGCGGCGCCATGGCAAAATCACCCAGTACAAAAGTGGTAATTGCACTAATCCAGTTACCGGCCCTGCGATTGGAAACAATGAATTCCACATTCAACGAGTTGCAGTTGGGGCAGGGGCTAGCTTTATGTTCTTTATTTTTCATGATGCGCAGCAGGTCGGTAGCACGTTCCAGTTGTGATTCATGCACCATCAGCTTGATGCCGCCAATGGCATTGGTAAGAATGGGATCGATGGTGACTGTATTTTCATCTTTGAGCCAGCAGTTGATGCCCTCTTCTTCCAGATGCATCTGGCAGAGATGGGCATCAATATAATTGGTAAAAGTGGTGAGGGGCTGATAACTCATATTATTAAAATTAAAAAGTCCCGCTTGTATTGCAGGACTTCCTCTACTGTTTTTTCTTTCATGTTTACTGATTCAGCATCAACGGCATTACCAGCATCAGTACATCTTCACCTTCATTCTGCTCTGTTGGTTTAATTAAGCCGGCTTTGGTAGCAGTACTCAATTCCATCTTTACCTCATCTGTTTCTACTGCGCCCAGCATTTCCACTAAAAATTTAGCATTGAATGCAATTTGCATATCCTCACCATCATAAGAACATTTCATACGCTCGTTACCTTCAAAACTAAAGTCCACATCCTGTGCTGCCATTTGCAACTCACTGCCGCTGATGCTTAATACCACCTGGTTAGTGCTCTTGTTACTAAATACGCTCACTCGACGAAGTGCGCCCTGAAAATCATTGCGGCCCACCACCATACTGTAAGGATTATCAGCCGGTATCACCACTTTATAATCCGGGAAGCGTGCATCAATGAGGCGGCACACCAGCTCTGTTGTACCATGTACTACAAATAAATGATTGCTGTTATAGGAGAGTGTAATCTCATCCATATTATCAGGCAACGCCGTTTTTAATAAGTTCAATGGTTTTTTAGGCACAATAAAGTTTTCTGCTTTGGGGCAGCTCACATCCGTACGTTTGTAACGCACCAAACGATGTGCATCTGTGGCAACAAAGGTTAAACCCTTTTTATCCAGCTCAAAATACACACCCGTCATGGCCGGCCGCAAATCATCATTGCTCACTGCAAATAAGGTTTTGTTGATGGCGTGTACCAATACACTTGATGTGGTGGTAAAACTTGTAGCATCATCAGCCACAGGCTCTTTCGGAAAGTTATCCGGATTTTCACCCATCACTTTATACTTTCCACTATCGCTGGTAATTTCAATACCAAAGTTTTTATCAATGTTAAACGTAAGCGGTTGATCCGGCAGGTTTTTTAATGTATCCATCAGAATACGTGCAGGAATACACACACGGCCACTGTCCTTTGCTTCAATATCCATGTGAATCTTCATCACCGTTTCCAAATCAGTAGCTACAACGGTGAGTTTGTTCTTATTGATTTCAAACAGAAAATCTTCCAGTATTGGAAGCACGGTATTGGCATTAATAACACCATTAATCTGCTGCAGTTGTTTGAGTAAGGCTGATGAGGAAACGATAAACTTCATGGTTCAGTAAAAATTTTCGTTGGAAGATAAAAAAAAACGGCTTCTGACCCGTGCAAGATAAGGGTTAAATTATCAACCTCCTCAAAGCACGGCAATGAAAATGCCGTACATTCGACCCTCATAAATTTTTAGTATGCTGGATAAGCTGTTTGGCTGGGGAAAAAAGAAAGAAACACCGGTGCCTGCTGCGCCTCACATCCGTTTTGGACGTTACAGCGATAACAATAAAACCGTTGAAAAAACCCGCCGCTGGACCGATGCTGATAACCTGTTTAAAGACAAAAAATACCACGAGAGCATCCTCAGCTTTTTTGATTACCTGCGGGATGATGCACTTCAGAATGTAACGGCTGTAAAAAGAGGCGATGATATTGAATTTGAATTGTACCAGGGCAGCAAAGTTGTTCGTGGCCGCTGCAATGCTTCATCTTTAACCGCAGAAGTATCGCTGGCAGCTATGAAACAAACCTCAGTACCTGTAATGCGCCGCTTGCTGGAGCAGAACTTTAATTTATACTACAGCAGGTATGCTTTGAAAAACGACACCCTCTGCATGCGTTTTGACTCAGATATTCAAAGTGCTAACCCCAATAAATTATACTACTCATTAAAAGAGCTGGCAACCAGGGCAGATAAACAGGACGATTTACTGGTGCAGGATTTTGCGGCGCTGCTGCCGGTTGATACGGCACATATTGAGCTCATACCGGAAACAGAAAAAGAAATTAAATACAAATACCTGCAGCAATGGATTAACGAAACTCTTCAGTTAATAGAACCGCTGGATGCAGAAAAGCTGAGCGGCGGTATTGCTCATCTTCTGCTTAATCTGGCATACCGTATTGATTATTTAATTGTACCGGAGGGAAGATTGCTGTATGACCTGGAAGATATTGTGGCTAATTATTTTGCGAAAGATGATAAGCCGGTTCCTGAAAAAAACAAAGCTATGCTCACGGCATTTAAGCAAATAGCCGCAAAAACAAAAGAGGAAGTATTTCCCTATCTCTTTCGCAGCAGGCACACCTTTGCCATAACAATACCACAAACACAAAAAACAATTGCTGATACCATTTATAATGCCAATCAAAATATGATTTGGTACAGAGATAATGCACATCCGCAGATTGCACAGCAGGTAAGTGAGTACGGCCTGGCTTACTGTCAATACAACTTTAGCCTGCCCAAACCCATCACCGAGCTTTATCATCTCTTAATGCGCATACGTTACAGCAATTTTTTCAGGGAGCTGGGTTATACAGAAGAATTGTACAACAGCGGCACACAGATGTTTTATAAAGAACAGATAGAGACGCTCATAAAAGCCATTGTTGAAAGCTGGAAAAATAAATTTCCCCAAATCAATTTCAAAACAGAAAACTTAAAATACGATTCACTGTTGAGTTTTACTCATTCTTTTACCGCTGAAGTGGAGTTTGTTAATACTGAAGCCAGATAGTTATGACCAATAAAGAGATTATAGAACAATACCAGGATGCCATTATACAAATTGCCACACAAAGCGGCACAGGCACAGGATTTTATTTGCAGCAATATGATTTGATTGTTACCAACAATCATGTGATTGACGGCAATGCAGAAGTAACTATTGCCGGTAAGCAGTTTGAAAAAACAATGAGCCGTGTATGGTATACTGATAAAAAACATGATTTGGCCTTTTTGCAACCACCGGCACAAACACAACTCAAAACCATTACCCTCGGTAATTATACACAGTTAAAAGATGGCGATGCCGTTATTGCCATTGGTCATCCGTTTGGGTTAAACTACACGGCTACACAAGGGGTGGTTTCAAAAGCCGACCGTGTGCGTGAAGGATTAAAATATATACAGATTGATGCAGCCATCAACCCCGGTAACAGCGGTGGCCCTTTGGTAAATATGAAAGGTGAGGTAATTGGCGTAAACACGTTTATCATTCGTGGTGGAGATAATTTAGGTTTTGCTTTACCTGAAAGTTATTTACGTACCGCATTGGATATTTATTTGCCGCACAAAGGAGCTGCTTCCACAAGGTGCAGCAG
>CAYPBV010000092.1:0-13773 GCA_964409025.1 uncultured Chitinophagaceae bacterium
ATGTAGCTATGTGCTTATGAATTCCTCGTTGGTGAAAACACCGAACGAGGGCGGTATGCTGTTTTTCATCATTGGTTCTTTTATCGGCGTCGGGGAACACCAACAGCGGCAGGAAAAACAATAAGCAGATGAAAACAAGTGGAAACAAAAAAGCTCCGGATGACTCCGAAGCTTTTGCTCCCCCTTCAGGACTTGAACCTGAGACCCTCTGATTAACAGTCAGATGCTCTAACCAACTGAGCTAAGGAGGAATGTTTTTCCGTTTAAACGGGTTGCAAAAATAGGGGATTTCAAAGATTGTCCCCAAGCAATCCACAAATATTTTTATTGAAAAAGACTGAAAAGCCCGTTCGCTTCCATACCCACATACACACCATCTTCTCTTACCTCCACAGGATAGGTTTTTAAATAATACCCTTCACCGCTCACATTGCGTCCGTTTTGTAAACTGAATTTGTAGCGGTGCAGCGGACATACAATATTACTCAATGCATCCACAAACCCTCCCGCCATATACCCTCCGGCATGCGGACATTTATGTGCACATGCAAATACCTCATCGCCTTTACGGGCTATACATATAATTTTATCTTTTACCTGTACTTCGCAAAGGTTATTTCCCTGCCACAAAAAATCAGCAGCACTTTCTGCAATTTTATGCCAGTTATATTTCTTTTCGGCAGGCATTAATAATAGAATTCTGATTTGTAGGGGTAACGGATGCGGTAGCGTTCACGTACACTGTCTAAAATTTTTGTACGGAGCTCGTCAATGTTCCGTTTATCTGCAGCACTGATGAACACACAATGTCCCTGTGTATTTTCTTCCCAGCGTTCTTTCAGCTCCCGGAGAATCATTTCTTTAACTTCCTCTTCCAGCCATTCATCAAATTGTGTTTGCTCATACAAATCCATTTTGTTGAATACCGTTACCACCGGTTTATCAGCACAATTCATTTCCTGCAGTGTTTTAAGTACTACCTGCATTTGATCTTCATATTGCGGGTGAGAAATATCCACTACATGCAGCAGTACATCACTTTCACGTACCTCATCCAACGTACTTTTAAAACTTTCAACTAAGTGATGCGGCAATTTGCGGATGAACCCAACCGTATCGCTTAAAAGAAACGGTGTGTTTTCAAACACTACTTTACTGGTAGTAGTATCAAGTGTGGCAAATAATTTATTTTCTGCAAACACTTCCCTTTTACTCAACAGGTTCATCAATGTACTTTTTCCTACATTGGTATAACCTACTAATGCCACACGTATAAACTCTCCTCTGTCTTTCCGCTGCGTTAATGCCTGTTTATCAATTTCAGTGAGGCGCTTACGCAGCAAAGAAATTTTATCTTTTACAATACGGCGGTCTGTTTCAATTTCTGTTTCACCCGGGCCTCTTGTACCAATACCACCACCCTGCCGTTCCAGATGTTTCCACATGCCTTTTAGTCGGGGTAGCAAATATTGATATTGTGCCAGCTCCACCTGCGTTTTTGCCTGTGCTGTTTTTGCACGGCTGGCAAAAATGTCAAGAATTAAATCACTGCGGTCAATGGTATACACGCCCAACGCCTTTTCAATGTTCATAATTTGAGCACCGGTCAATTCATCATCAAATATTACGAGTGAGATGTTTTTTGAAACAACATAGTCTTTTATTTCTTCTAATTTTCCTTTGCCCACAAAAGTTTTACTATCAGGGTGCGGCAGCTTTTGGGTAAACCGTTTAATGGTTTCAGCACCTGCTGTTTCTGCTAAAAAAGCCAACTCATTCAGGTACTCATTTACCTGCAGTTCTGTTTGCGTTTTATGGATTAATCCAACCAGCACAGCACGTTCGCTACTTATTTTTTTACGTTCAATCATATTGTTTAGGGAGTGCAAATGTACTGATACAAATACAGTTTTATAAGAGAATAAAAAAGCGGATACAACATGTATCCGCCCTTAACAATCAGAAATTTTATTTTATAAGCCGGTAACCATTATACCAATGGTAAACGGACGAAGAAGATTTGGCCCCTGACCTTCTTTAATAAAGTCGTTCAACTGGTATTGTGCAAATAGGCCAATATTACCATAACCTATACGTGCAGTAGGTGCAATTCGCAAGCCATTAAAATGCTGACGGCTTCTTTCTTTGCGGGTAAAGTTTACATTACCGGCCCCATCTCTGTCAAATCTTGTTTTATCTACCGCACTAATCATGGTGCCCACTTTTACACCCAATGCAAACTTCCAGCTCTTATTGGGATTTTCAGGATTGAGCATATAACGTAATTCAACAGGTGCTTCCAGATAAGCCGTTTGTAATTTGATACGTTTATAAGCATTGGCAGTATCTGCACCGGTATTTCTCGAAAAACGAAATGAACGGCTATTAATGATATTCAAATCTCTTTTTGCATCTGTATCAAAAAACATATGATCCGTACCAACGCCTGCACCTATGCCCACACTCCACCGTGGATCCGTTTTGAATGGAAAATCAAAGGAAAAGTAAAGATTAAACGAGCGGGATAAACCTGTTGTTGCTATTGAATCAGGAGCCTGCATCCATTGTAAATAACCCAATTGAATCATTAAATGATCTTTTGGGCGATTGGTGAGATTGATCTTACTCCAGTCTTTTTTCTTTTTGGAGGGTTCATCCTGTTGTGCAAACAATACAACCGTTACAAAAAGAAAACTCAGTACTAAAAAACTTTTTTTCATTGTTGCGTATTAGAGTTTAAGCAGCTCCCGTTTAACAGGAACGCAAATGTATTGGTAAAGCGGTTAACCAAAGGTTAAAGCTACCTGTAAAAAAAGCCCCGTAAGCGGAGCTTTTAGTGGATCCTGCAGGATTTGAACCTGCGACCCTCTGATTATGAGTCAGATGCTCTAACCGACTGAGCTAAGGATCCGGCCTTTTTAGGCGGGGGCAAAGATAAAGAAATCAACTATTGTTTGAAATACAATTTCTTTGCTTTATGAAAGCGGTAAAAAACATCATTTTTGATCTGGGCGGTGTGCTGCTGGATATTGATTTTGAGCGGTCGCAAAAAGCATTTGCCAACCTGGGCATATACAACTTTAAAGAAATGGTTACACCTTTTCATGGCAACGAACTGTTTAATTCTCTGGAAACCGGATTGGATGCCGATGCTTTTTATGATGAATTTCGAAGGCTTACCTCTACCCAACACAGTAATACAACTATTGAAGAAGCATGGAGTGCCTTGCTGGTCAATTTCCGAAAAGCAAGTATTGAACAGCTGCTGCATCTTAAAGAACGCTACCATACTTTTTTGCTGAGTAATACCAATGAAATACATGTGCAACGCTTTCAGCATATGTTTCGGTCAAGTTTTGAAGGCAAAGAACTGGATGATTGTTTTGAAGCTGCGTATTATTCCAACCGCATCAAAATACGAAAACCTGCGCCGGAAGCCTGGCTTTATATTATGGATAAACACGCACTTCTCCCTGCCGAAACATTATTTATTGATGATGGTGCTGCTAACATAGAAGCAGCAAAACAACTGGGTATGCAAACCATTCACTTATTACCCGGCATGTATATTGAAGAAATGGAATGGTAAACTAATGATTACCGGCTCACAACTATTGACTGAATTTACTTTACTTCCTCAAAGTCAATATAATCTCCGCCTTTAGAAGCAGGTTGAGGTTGTTGCTGTGGTGCGGCCTGGCGTTGAAACTCCTGCGCCTTTTCATTCATTTGTTCTTGAAAAGCATTCATACGTTTTTTCATATCGCCGGCCACCCGGCTTACAGGAATAAGAAAATGAAAAATAAATCTGTACAGGATATAAATAAGAAGACCTATTAAAAGAATGCGTAACATAATGCTGCAAAGTTAGACGCTTCCCATCTATGCATTTCTAAAGAATTTGATAAATGGCGGGTTTCTAAAAAAGATTTGTGCCATACGGCCTCCTTCCCGTACATTTGCAACGGAAAAAGAACAGCAGAAGGGAACGGAATCGTTCCCTTCTTTATTTCACTTACATGAGTATTGAGCAAAAAACAGAAACCATCCGAGGTCTTGCACAAGACATGATTGCAGAAGAGCCCGGATATTTTTTAGTAGATGTTAAGCTTAAGCCGGGCAACAGCATTCAGGTGTTGCTTGATGCTGATGGTGGCGTATCCCTCAACAAATGTGTGAGTTACAACAGGTTACTTTATAAGACGATTGAAGAAAAATCGCTTTTTGCTCCCGGCGATTTTGCCCTGGAAGTTTCTTCTCCGGGACTGGATGAACCGTTGAAGCTGCCTCGTCAGTATCAAAAAAACATTGGTCGTGCAGTAGAAGTGATTCTTAAAGATGGGCAAAAAGTTAGCGGTAAACTGTTGGCAGCCGAACCGCATGTGGTGGTGGAAGAAACCAAGGGCAAGGGTAAGAAACAGGAAATTGTTCAACATACATTTTCATTGGATCAAATAAAAACAACAAAAGTTCAAATTGTATTTTAAAACAATCCCGTAACAGGCGGGAGTAGAAAATTCTGAGTTATGGCTAGTATCAACCTCATTGAAAGCTTCCAGGAATTTAAGGATGCGGAAAATATTGACCGCCCCACCATGATGAAGGTGTTGGAAGATGTGTTCAAAACATTACTCCGTAAAAAATACGGCAGCGATGAAAATTTTGATGTGATTGTAAACACGGAAAAAGGTGATTTGGAAATCATGCGCCGCCGTACCATTGTAGAAGATGGACAGGTTGAAGACCCATTAGCCCAAATCGAATATTCCTCAGCCGTAAAAATTGAACCGGATTATGAAGTGGGCGAAGAGTTATATGAAGATGTGGACATTCATGACTTTGGCCGTCGTGCTATTTTGGCTGCTAAGCAAACGCTGGCCAGCCGTATCAACGATTTAAAGAAAAACGTTCTGGTAAAAAAATACAGCGATCGTATTGGTGAAATCATCAGTGCAGAAGTGTACCAGGTATGGAAAAAAGAAGTACTGTTGCTGGATGAAGAAGGCAATGAATTGTTATTGCCCAAGAGTGAGCAAATACCACAGGATTACTTTAAGAAAGGCGAAAACATTCGTGCCGTAATTAAAAAAGTAGATTTAAAAAACAATGCTCCTGTCATCATTCTTTCAAGAACAAGTCCGCTTTTCCTTGCGAAATTGCTGGAAATTGAAGTGCCTGAAATTTTTGATGGTCTTATCGTTATCAAAAAGATTGTACGTGAGCCGGGCGAAAGAGCAAAAGTAGCGGTAGAAAGCTATGATGACCGTATTGATCCTGTAGGGGCCTGTGTGGGTATGAAGGGCAGCCGTATTCACGGTATTGTGCGTGAATTGAAAAATGAAAACATTGACGTTATCAACTTTACCAATAATATCAACCTGCTTATCCAGCGTGCACTTACGCCTGCAAAAATCACCAGTATGAATGTAGATGTGGAAGGCAGGCATGCTGATGTGTATCTGAAACCCGATCAGGTTTCACTCGCCATTGGTAAGCGTGGTGTAAATATTAAACTCGCCTGTGAGTTAACCGGTTTGGAAATTGATGTATTTCGTGATACAGATGAGGAAGGAGATCAATTTGATATTGACCTCGATGAATTTTCTGATGAAATTGAACCATGGATCATTGATGAGCTCAAGCGTGTAGGTTGTGATACAGCCCGCAGTGTACTGGAGCTTACCAAAGAAGAATTAGAGCGTCGTACAGATTTGGAAAAAGAAACAATTGAAGAAATTCAACGTATTTTGAAAGAAGAATTTGAAAAAGAATAAAGTGGAAAAGGATAACAGTTGCAATTTTAGAAAATCACTTATCACAAAAAAAGAAAACATAAAAGAACTGAATGTCTGATAGTAACACACCACGTTTATTGGCTGCCGCTAAAGAATTTAATATCGGTAAAGATACCCTTATTGATTTTTTAGCCGGCAAAGGATTTAGCAGAGACGATCTCAAGCCTACCGCAAAGCTTACGGAGCAGATGTACCGTGCTTTGCAGGCAGAGTTTTCTTCTGATAAAGCAGCTAAAGCCAAAAGTGATCAAATTGAAATACCCAAGGGCGGATTAGCTGAAAAAAAGAAAAAAGAAGATGAGGAGGTTTCATTTAAAAAAGAAGTTAAAAAAGCAGCAGTTAAAGAAGAAGAACAACCGGTAGTGCCTGCCCCCGAAGCACCGGCAGTAGAAGAACCTGCACCTGCTCCCGCAGTAGTGGCAGAAGAAGTAAAACCTGCGGAAATAGCCGAACCTGAAATTGTAAAAGTAGAAGCGCCCGAAATTGAAGGGCCAAAGATTGTAACAAAAATTGACCTTGATAAAATCGACAATTCTACAAGACCCAAGAAAGTAGTAAAGAAGAAAGCAGAGGTTCAGGAAAAAACAAAAGAAGTAGAAGTTGTGAAACCGAAGGTTGAAGAACCGGCCGAACCGGCAGAGCCGGCTCAGGAAGAGGTGATTATTGAAAACATTAAAGCTGAAGTGCTGGAAGGCCCTAAAATTTTAGGCAAAATTGAACTCCCCGTTAACCCTGATACAAGACCCAAACCAACTATATCTGATAAAGAAAAACGCAAACGCAAGCGCATTCCTATTGATAAAAAAGGAACACCTGCTATTGAAGATGATCGTAACCGTCCCCGTGTGAGCGATGGCAACCGAGGCGGTCAGCAAGGTGGTGGCAACAGACAGGGTGGCGGCAACCGTAGCGGTCAGCAGGGTGGCGGCAACAGACAGGGTGGTGGTAACCGGGTCGGATTTACCAGAAGAGAGGATAAGGTTATTGACGAAAAAGAAATTCAGGAAAAGCTCAGAGAAACACAGGCAAAACTTGCAGGTGCAGGCGGCCGTGGTAAGAGTTTAAAAGCCAAATACCGCAAGCAAAAACGTGAAGAAGCAGCAGAAAATGTTGACGGAACAGATGAAACAAATATTTTGCAGGTTACAGAATTCATCAGTGCCAGTGAGCTGGCAAGCTTGATGGATGTAACGCCTACTGAAGTAGTGGCCAAATGTTTTGGACTGGGCTTAATGGTTTCTATCAACCAGCGTTTGGATGCTGAAGTAATTGAACTGGTAGCAGGTGAGTTTGGATATGAAGTACAGTTCATTGATATGGAAAAGCAGGCAGAGATGGAAGAAGAGATAGAAGAAGACAGCGAAGATGAACTGCAACCACGTGCTCCCATTGTAACCATTATGGGTCACGTTGATCATGGTAAAACATCGTTGCTGGATTACATCCGCAGTGCTAATGTGGTATCTGGCGAAGCGGGAGGTATCACACAGCATATTGGGGCATATGAAGTAAAAACAGAAAGCGGTAAAAAAATTACCTTCCTTGATACGCCGGGTCACGAAGCGTTTACGGCCATGCGTGCCCGTGGTGCCAAGGTTACAGATATTGCAGTAATTGTAGTAGCGGCTGATGATGCTGTGATGCCGCAAACAAAAGAAGCTATCAGCCACGCACAGGCTGCCGGTGTACCCATGATTTTTGCAGTAAACAAGATTGATAAAGACGGTGCCAATCCGCAAAAGATCTACGAGCAATTATCACAGATGAATATTTTGGTAGAAGAGTGGGGCGGAAAATTCCAAAGCCAGGAACTCTCAGCCAAAAAAGGATTGAACGTTGATAAACTATTAGAAAAAATATTATTAGAAGCTGAATTGCTGGAACTCAAAGCTAATCCTGACAGAGAAGCTACCGGTTCAGTAATTGAAGCATCGCTTGATAAGGGTCGTGGTTATGTAGCTACCATTCTTGTTCAAAACGGAACATTGCACCAGGGTGATTTGATTGTGAGTGGTCAGCACTTTGGTCGTATCAAAGCCATGTTCAATGAACGCAATCAGCGTGTGGAAGTAGCAGGTCCATCAACTCCTGTTCAAATTCTTGGTTTAAACGGTGCGCCGCAGGCGGGTGAAAAATTCAGAATGTATGAAGATGAAGCGGAAGCAAAAGAAATTGCTTATCGTCGTGCACAGATCCTGCGTGAGCAGGGCATCCGTACCAAAAAGCATATCACACTGGATGAAATCGGCCGTCGTTTGGCATTGGGTAACTTTAAAGAACTCAACCTTATCATTAAAGGTGACGTGGATGGTTCAGTAGAAGCGTTGACCGATTCATTACAAAAACTATCTACACCTGAAATTGCGGTGAACGTAGTACATCGTGCCGTGGGTGCCATCAGCGAGGCTGATGTTACGCTTGCAAGTGCATCGGATGCCATCCTTATCGGTTTTAACGTTCGTCCATCATCACAGGCAGCAAAGCTAGCAGAAAATGAAGGGGTACAGATTAAAAACTACTCCATCATCTATAATGCCATTGAAGAAGTGAAGAGTGCGATGGAAGGATTGCTGGAACCGCAAATACAGGAACGTGAAGTGGCAACGGTTGAAATCCGTGAAGTGTACAAGTTTGATAAAGCTACTGTTGCCGGATGTTTTGTTACAGAAGGTAAGATGAAGCGTGATGCCAAGATTCGTCTCTTCCGTGATGGGGTACTCGTCTATCCACGTCAGGAAGGTGCTTTTGCAGAACTGGGAAGTTTAAAACGTTTTAAAGACGATGCAAAAGAAGTGGTAAATAATATGGAGTGTGGTTTAACCATTAAAAACTTTAGTGACATAAACGTGGGCGATACCATTGTGGCATATGAACAGGATGAAGTAAAACGTACGCTTTAACACAGATAAAAACATTCGTTAAATCAGAGATGGCGATGCTGCAACAGCCGTCATCTCTTTTATTTTTGACCTCATGCAAAAAATGAAAATTCTTTCTCTGGCTGTTTTGCTGCTTGTTGTTGTAACAGCCGCATTTGCACAACCACGCAAAATTGTGGCCGATAAAATTGTGGGGCAGGTGGGCGATCGCATTGTGTTGAAATCTGATATCGATAATCAGATTGCTGATGCCAAGCGTCAGGAAGTAGATCTTCCTGCAGATGCCAGTTGTTACTTAATGCAGCAATTGATCATCAATAAAATGCTGGCCTTGCAGGCAGAAAAAGATTCCTTGCCCGTAAGTGATGAAGAGGTGGAAGCAGATATTGATAACCGTATCCGTTATTTTATTCAGCAATATGGCAGCCGTGAAGTAATTGAACAAATTACCGGAAAAACCATTTATCAGTTTCGTGAAGAAATGCGTGGGCCCATTAAAGAAGGAAAGCTGGCAGGAAACATGCGGAATAAAATTGTAGAAAACATCAAGATCACGCCCACTGAAGTAAAAGCTTACTTTGAACGTATACCAAAAGACAGCTTACGTTTTTATGAAGTAGAACTGGAATTGGGTGAAATTGTGGTGTATCCCAAAGCGGGGCGTGAAATGGAAGAGTATGCACAGGACGAGCTAAAAGAATTCAAACGCCAGGTAGAAGCTGGCGAAAAGAAGTTTGAAACACTGGCATCACTTTATACAGATGACCCGGGTAGTAAACAAACCGGTGGTATGTATGTGCTTAACCGTACGGATAAGCAGTGGGATCCTACCTTTTTTAATACAGCTATGAGTTTAAAAGAAGGTCAGGTATCACGTGTCATCAAATCAAAGTTTGGCTATCACATCATTCAATGTGTAATGAAGAATGGTGATGAAGTAACAGTGCGTCACATTTTAAAAATTTCGAGAATTACCGAACCTGATATTGCAGCGGCACTTTTTAAATTAGATACCATACGTACCAGTTTAATTGCCGGACGTATTAAGTTTGGCGAAGCAGTGAGCAAGTATTCAGATGAAGAACAATCAAAATTCACCGGCGGTCGTAAAATGGGCGGAGATGGTTCTTCCATCATCACTATCGATCAATTGGAGAAAGACATTGTTCCGGTGCTTGATTCATTAAATGTGGGCGAGTATTCAAAGCCATTTGCTTTTACAGATGAGCGTGGGAAGAAAGGCGTGCGTATGATTTATTTGATTTCAAAAACCGAACCTCACCGTGAAAACTTAAAAGATGATTACAGCAAGATTGCTGCTCGTGCTTTGGAAGAAAAAAAGGAATTGGAGTTGGAAAAATGGTTTAAGCGTAATGCGTCTACCTTTTTTGTACAATTAGATGAGGAATACAATAGCTGCCCAAGCATCAAAGCCTTACTGGAACCAGTCAGCAAATAGTTAAGATTATCCCGAAGCTTCCAACAGTTCGGGATAATATTTGGAAAATTGCATGTACGTACATACATTTGCATTGTGAAATTGGAGGAAGCCATACAAAGTGTGAAATTTAAAAACCAAACCCACAAAGCGGGGCTGAATATTTTATATACTGCCTGGTGGTTGAAAACTACCATGAGCAGGGAGTTAAAAAAATTCGGACTCACGCATGAGCAATACAATGTGCTGCGGATACTGAAGGGAAAAAGTCCGGAAGAAATGTGTGTAAAAGACATTGCAGGCCGCATGATTGAAAAAAGCTCCAATGTACCCCGCATCATTGATCGGTTAGTGTTGAAGAAATTAGTAAAACGTTCAACTGATGCCAACGATAAACGTCATACAGTTATGACGCTCACAGCAGCAGGGTTTAACATTCTTGAATTAAGTACGAAGCGGATTGATGAAATGTTTAACGAACTCATTGCAGTATCTGAAACCTCAGCGGCAGAATTAAACAACCTGCTTGAAAAATTCAGGGAAAAAGAAAATTGATATTTTTTTAAACAAATGCATGTACATACATGTAATTCATAAAAGGAGAAATGAACAATGAAAACAATTCTTCACAAAGCAGCAACCAGAGGTCACGCCAATCATGGCTGGCTCAACAGTTATCACACTTTCAGCTTTGCAGGTTATTATGATGCGTCACGCATTCATTTTGGCGCTTTGCGTGTGTTGAATGATGATACAGTAGCAGCAGGCATGGGCTTTGGCACACATCCGCATGACAATATGGAAATCATTTCCATTCCCCTCAGCGGTGATTTGAAACACAAAGACAGCATGGGTAATGAAGCCATCATCAGGCAAGGCGATATACAGGTAATGAGCGCCGGCACCGGCATCAGTCACAGTGAAATGAATGCCAACCGTGATAAGGAAGTAAAGTTTCTGCAGATATGGGTATTCCCCAATCAAAAAAATGTGCAGCCACGTTACGATCAAATTTCGATGGATGAAAGCAAAATGAAGAACAACTTTTTACAGGTATTAAGTCCTGATAAAAATGATGAAGGCGTTTGGATTCATCAAAATGCATGGTTCAGCATGGGGTTGATTGAAAACGGAAATACCGTCAACTATGCGTTGAAAGATAAAAACAATGGCGTGTATGCATTTGTACTGGAGGGTACAGTTTCTGTAAACAATGAAGTGTTGGAAAAAAGAGACGGATTAGGCATTACAGAAACAGAAGCCTTCACTGTAACAGCAACAGACAATGCAAAAGTGTTATTGATGGAAGTACCAATGAAATAACGAGCAATTAAATACATAACAATAAAAAACCTGAACAAAATGGTAACGTACAAAATTGACGCTTCACACAGCGACATCCTCTTTAAAGTAAAACACCTGATGATTACAACCGTAACAGGAAGCTTTAAAGTATTTGATGCTACTTTAACTGCTGATAAAGAAGATTTCAGCGATGCACAAATCAGTTTTACGGCTGATGTAAACAGCCTTGATACCAGAAGTGAACAACGGGATGCTCATTTAAAGAGCAACGATTTTTTTAATGCAGAACAGTTTCCTGAATTAAAATTCACTTCTACCTCCTTTACAAAAAATGGTGATGGTTACATTCTGAAAGGTGATTTAACCATTCGTGATGTAACTAAATCAATTGAACTGAAAGCAGATTATAACGGTGCTATGGTGGACCCATGGGGACAAAGCAAAATCGGTTTTGAAGCTGAAGGAACCATTAAGCGTAAAGAATTCGGTTTGAACTGGGATGCAGTTACAGAAGCAGGCGGAGTAGTGGTAAGTGACGATGTAAAACTGCAACTGAACGTGCAGTTTGTAAAGCAGAATTAATACACTCACAGTTGTTGAGTTTTCATCAACCTGTGAGTACAACTCACAGGTTTTTGTTTGTTCAGAAGAAGAGTTGTGTGTTTGATATGAGACAAAATAATTGTGCAGCATTTAAATCTCTGTGCAATCTGCGTGCTAATTATCTCCACACAGAGCTTTTAATAGAACACAGAGAGATGAAAAAGTGTACTATAGTTTATTTAAGTTCTTCAAAAAATGTTCAATGTTTATTATGAATAAAGCAATCAAATACATCCGTAAAGCCTCACCTTCACATATGGTGGGCGACGGATTTAAAGTAAAACCCTACATCAGCAGGGATATGTGGAAAGATGTAAGCCCGTTTCTAATGCTGGATTATGTAGAGCCATGGAATTTAATGCCTACCGATCATCCCCGTGGTGTAGATGTGCATCCGCATAAAGGATTTGAAACGGTAAGTATTTTATGGGAAGGAGCCCTGGCACATGAAGACAGCAGCGGTGGTAAAGGCAAACTCTTTGCCGGCGATGTGCAATGGATGACAGCGGGCAGTGGTATTCTGCACAAAGAATTTCATGAAGAAGAGTTCAGTAAGAAAGGTGGTGTGCTGCACAGTGCCCAGTTGTGGGTAAACCTTCCGGCACAGTACAAAAATGTACCACCTGCTTATCAGGATATTCATGCTAATGAAATACCTGAAGTGCTGTTGAATGAAGGCAAGGCAAAAGTGCGTGTACTGGCAGGCGAACTGAATGGGGTTGCGTCTAAAGCAAAAACATTCACCCGCATTAATATTTATGATGTATATGCACAGTCGCATGCTGATTTTTCTTTAACGGTACCTGAAGGTGATAACACCTCCATTCTGGTGTTACAGGGCACCATTCATGTAAATGATAGTGAAGTTGCAAGAGCCGGTGACATCCTCGTTTTTGAAACAGCAGCAAATACCATAACCATTCAAACCAATAACGATACCCATCTGTTGTTACTGAGCGGCGAACCCATTGATGAGCCCATTGCAGCCTATGGTCCGTTTGTAATGAACACACAAAAAGAAATCATGGATGCGATTAATGAGTACAACGCAGGTAAGTTTGGAGTATTAAATTAACAATTATGATTCAATCAACTATTGGCAGTGAAGCTTACAAAGTAACGCACAGCAACGGGCGCCACACTTTTTATGCAGATGAACCGGAAGAGAAAGGTGGCAACGACACAGCGCCCACGCCGGATGAGTTGTTAGAAGCAGCATTGGCAAGTTGTACGGTCATCACACTTCGTATGTACACCACGCATAAGCAATGGAATGTGGGAAACATTCAGGTGAGTGTATCACTGGTTCGTGAAAAAGAGAAAAGCATCATTACCCGTGAATTACATTTTGAAAACGAACTGACTGAAGAACAAAAACAACGTTTGGCACAGGTAGCCAAAGCCTGTCCTGTTTCTAAAACATTGGGCGGCATCAATGAACTTTTCGTAAACGTAAAATAAAAGCAATTAATGAAGCATATTCTTTTCAAAAAAGAAGAAAGAGGTATTAAAGACATTGGCTGGTTGAAAAGCAATTTCACTTTTAGTTTCTCCTCCTACTACAATCCTGCCCGTAATGGTTTTGGATTGCTCAAAGTATTTAATGACGATTTTGTGGAAGCCGGTAAAGGCTTTGGATTGCATCCGCATCAGAATATGGAAATCATCAGCGTAATGCTGGCCGGTAAGATGAATCACATGGATACGATGGGCTATAAAGAAATTGTGGAGAAAGACTGGGTACAGATTATGA
>CAYPBV010000093.1:0-13679 GCA_964409025.1 uncultured Chitinophagaceae bacterium
CTCATAAGCAATTCCATGAGTAAATTCACCCATTTCTTTTGTTTGCTCACCCAGAACTGCAGTTTTCTCCTTTTTATTATTAGTAAGTTCTACTATTTTTTCTTTATAAAGCTTCTCTGTTTTGGTGATGGCGTCCAGTTGTTGGGAGCGATAATTACGATAGGCACGCATATAGGCAATTCTTCTTATGGCATCATTAAAGTTGCTTGCAGAGAATAAAAAATTCAGAAAGTCATAATTGCTTCTGTTTTTGTAAGCATACACCACATTTTGTGCATAGTTTATTTTAAGGGTGTCTAAATCTTTTTGCAGCCGGCGCATTTCTTTATAGGAGGAATTAATACTCTGGTTAATGATATTTACCTGCTTGTTAATATCATTCATTATTTTATTTCTTAATTCAATTTTTCTTTGAATTACCGCTAACTGTCCAAGGCTTACTTTTTTATTCTTTTTGATTTCATTATACTGGTTGTTGAGTATTTCTATTTCACGCAGGGTTTCTTTACGCTTTTTTTCCAGCTCTGCTTTTTCATTGGGCTGCTGGGCCATAACGCTTAATTGCAGCAAAAAAAGTGTTAATACAACCAGTAATCTTTGCATAAGAAATGGGTTTAGGTCTTACAAAAATAAGGGTTCATTTGTAGAACGGTGCCGTTTATAAAATCGTATGCCTTATTGTATTCTTTTGAATTTTTTAGGAACATTGAACGGGTAGTTCAGTTCTTCATTAAACCTGTAGTCTTTAAATTTGAGCTGAATGTCTAATTTATTTTGCTGAGAAAGAAATAACTCACGATAGGTAGAGAATATATAGCCTGTTTTGTTTTCATATTCAAAATAACTCAAATCTGCAGTGCGGTTACGCATGATATCCTTATCGTCTAATTTGCTCTTCTCAAATTGAAATGCGTTGTTAAACGACAAGAGGTTTTTAAACACTTCGCCTGAACTTAACAGTGTATATCCTTTTTCTGATCTGGTATATGCAATGATGCTGTCTTTATTAAAAAAAACCGGATTGCCAATTAATAATTCCTGAATATTATCAAATGAAAATGGTATTTGTACAATATCCTGCATACTCACAAGCGGTTTTATCTGGTAAGTATTGGCTAATTTATCCATTACCCGAATGCTGTCTTTATCAATCAACACTCTAAAGCCTTCGATACCCAGATCATTACTGATGGATATCCAGATAATACTGTCTTTACGCATGCGCACATTTGCAGTAAAGCCCGGTTGCTTTCCTTTAGCAGTGGTATATTCTACTTTAATTTTTGCGGCAAAAGTTTTGTATTCGATTGGTTTGTATCCTTCAAAAATGGTATTTATAAGTTTTACTGTATCATCATATGTGGGCTGGTACACAGGCATAACAAGTGATACCGTATCTTTTTTTTCAATGGCTTTTTGAATATTCTTTGTTGAGCGGCAAGCCACAAACAAAGTCATCATCATACCTGTAACAATCAGTAGTCTCATCTTTTTTTCATTTATTGTTTGCCGGTACTTCCAAATCCGCCTGCACTGCGTAGTGTTTCATCAAGCTGTTGTGTAAGTTCCCATTCTGCCTGTTCTACTTTCTGGATCACCATTTGAGCAATACGTTCTCCATTTTGTACAGACTGTGTTTCTGTACTCAGATTAATTAATATAATCTTAATTTCTCCTCTGTAGTCTGCATCAATGGTGCCCGGTGTATTTAAGCAGGTAATGCCATGTTTAATGGCCAGTCCGCTGCGGGGTCTTATTTGTGCTTCATAACCATGCGGTAATTCAATAAATAAACCTGTTGGGATCAACGTGCGTTCCATTGGCTTTAACGCTACAGGATGTTCTAAATGTGCACGTATATCCATACCGCTGGAACCTGAGGTAGCATATTCAGGTAACGGATTGTGAGATTGATTGATGATTTTAATCTTCATTCATTTTATTTTTCAAGCAACACCGTAGCATGTGCTATTAAACCTTCTTCTCTTCCTACAAATCCCATCTGTTCAGTTGTTGTTGCTTTAACTGAAACCTCTGTATTATCCAGTTCTAAGATGGCGGCAATGGTTTGCTGCATTTGTACAATGTAAGGTTTGATTTTGGGTGCCTGCAATGATAATGTGCTGTCCACATTTACCACACGATAACCACGTTCTTTGATTAAATCATAGCTGCGTTGGAGTAATATGCGGCTGTCAATATTTTTAAATTCAGCAGATGTATCAGGAAAATGGGTGCCAATGTCGCCTAATGCCAACGCTCCCAGCAATGCATCGCAAATAGCATGCAGCAGCACATCTGCATCACTGTGCCCCACAGCACCTTTATGATGCGGTATTTCTACACCTCCAATAAAAAGTTTTCTGCCTGCTGCCAGTTGATGATAATCTAAGCCGGAACCGATTCGTAAACCCATAGTTGCTTATTATTATATGCAAAAAGCGAAGGTAATGTACCTCCGCTTTCTGCAAAATCCTTTTTTATGAAAACTCAATTCCTATTCAGTTCCTTCACCACTCAGGTCAAATAGAATAGAAAAACGTGTAGTATTACTTAAGGGGTTACGATTGATGCCCTGGCCTGTAGGTACTAAGTAGGAGAAATTAAAACCCAGTTTGTTATACTTAATGCCAAGACCCATACTAAAAAAGCGACGGTTACCTTTTGTTTTATCTTCATAAAAATAACCGGCACGGGCAAAAAACAAATCGTTATAAGAATATTCAGCTCCAACTGATACCTGAAATTCCTTCATTTCTTCTGCAAAACCACCGGGCGCATCACCAAATGATGAAAACCAACTGCCCACTACACTTTTATTTCTGTACTCACGAAGCGAAGAATCTGATCTGTTTGTAGGCGGAGTAGGAACCATTAATTTGTTGATATCTAAACCAAAGCTGATTTTACTGGTTTCATCAATTACAGCGTTGTACATAGCACCCAAACCCAGATTGGCCGGTATATAATCTTTTGCAGTAGCATCTTGCGTGTAAGTGATTTTACCTCCAAGGTTGCTCATTACTGCACCAGCGGTTAATCCTTTTCCATTTTCATTTCTTCCGTCATAAAAGAAAGATACATCACCTGCTACAGTAGTACCCGGTTTTAAAGGAGTGCCTTGAAATGTACCATTACCCAAATTGGAGTAAATGAAACGCATCGCAATTCCCACTCCAATTTTTTCGCTCAGGGCCCTGCTGTAACCTGCATCAAAAGCAAATTCTCTGGGGTTAAACGTTTGCAAGTCGTTACCTGCAAAGTCAGTAAATTGAATACTACCTAAACTGAAATATCTGAATGATCCGGAAATTGCCTGGTCTTCTGAAATTTGATGATATCCTGCTAAGGTTCCCATAAATACATCTTTCAGTCCAAGATCGCTTAACCATGGAGTGTAAGTAAGGGATATGGCTGATTTTTGTTTGGCAAAAGGAATTTTTGATTGATTCCAGAAAGATGCATTTGCATCAGGTGTGGTGGCAATACCTAAATCACCCATACCGCCAGCACGGGCGTCGGGCGAAATACGCAGCATTGGAACCGCTGTAGTTACAACATTGATTGATGATGTTGTTTGTGCTTTAGTCTCTGAAGTAAATACACATATAAGAATTAAAAAAAGAAAAGTGTTCGTTAACTGTCTCATCAGCATACTTGATTTGGGCATAAAAATAGAGGAATTTGTTATATAAGAAATGAAACCGCTTTGTTTTGGTTTTATAATATCACTAATTTTTGAATGGCCGATTGTTTTTTGCCGTTGGAATCTTTAACATCTATTTGATAAATATAAACGCCACGGCCAATTTTGTTTCCAAAATCATCAAGTCCATCCCATTCAATGTCAAATGAACGGTTTCCTGCATTATTTATTGTGCGGTATATGGATTTTACCAGCTTGCCCGAAACACTTAAAATACGAATTGTTACCTGTAAATTATCACCCGGTCTGTTGTGCTCAAACATAAAGGTGGTTTTGGTGGTAAACGGATTAGGATAATTATACACCTTATCCAGTTTTAGTTCTCGGTCTTTTACCACTCTGAATTCTAATTTATAATCACTGCTGTTATTTGCCACATCCCATACTTTTATATTTAGTTCATGAGGGCCTTCCTCCAGCCGGGGCAATTGAAAGCGTACTGTACCACGTTGATAGCTGTCTGCATCAGCTTCATAAAAATCATTCAATATAAAAAAGCTGTTATTGTTATTGTCCAAAGTCGCAGTAATGTCATGGCCTATGCCCGTGCCTACAGTATTAATACCGCTGGAGTCAAATAATTTTAAAATAAGTACCGGTTGCTCATTGGTAATACCGCCGTTTACAAATTTTTCATCGTTTAAAAACCCTCTTACATCAGGCCCACGCTTATCAATCAGTGGGTTATCTGATGCTCCTCCTACAGTAATTGCGCTTTCTACCCCATTGGCATCGAGCACCCCATTCTCGGCATAATAACTGATTTTTCCATTGCCAAACTGGTAGTTAATATCCTTTGGCACTACAAAGGTGTAAGTGAATTCACCATTTATAACTTTTGCCTTACCCTTAAACACTACATTATTTTGTGTTTGAATATTTACAGGCAGGCTACCGGGATCATTTGCAAGTGTGCGCACTGTTTGTTCCTTATCATAAATAACAGGATAAACGTTGCCATTAAAAAAACTAAGTTTTAATCCATTACGATCTGTTACTTCGCCTTTAATGGTGTATTTATTTAATGCTTTTAAAGTATCGGTTCCGGGTGTTTGATTATTGATAAGTGTCGTTTTAGTTTTCATTTGGGGAAATGCAATCCGTACAGCAGGATCGCCCAGCAATGTAAATTTTCTGTTGTTGATGATATCGCCAAAATTGGTGTAAGTAATATTTTTTGTTTGGCGCACGGCATCGCCTAATGATGGGTACACGCCATTTGCATCCGGTGTTAATGCCTGTTGAAAATAATTACTGTTGATGATACGATTGCTGAAAGCAAAAACAACTCTTGTAGTAGTCATAAGAGCAATGGCTCCTGTACGCTCACGCAATAAAATGTTTTCACCAATCGACACAATTGAAGGATTGTCATAAGGTGCAAAATCACAAGTAGCTGTTATAAACAACGGAAGCTTATTGACATTGCTCCAGCTGTTTACCATTTCCTGATCAAGTATTACCTCTTCAGCCAATCTTCTAAAGCCACCGTGCCCGCTGTAATTCCAGATTAATGTGCCTGAAAAAATACGATTGTTGATACTCTGGTTTACATCAGGATATCTGCTGCCACCACTGCCACTTTGCTGCCGGTATAAATCAAGATATAATTTGTTAAGCTGAAATAGTTGTTTGTTTTGAATGATGGCTGCATGAATTTCAGCATCATCCTGGTGCAGATTGTTATCTTCATCATCTGCCACTAAGGTGATTTCATTTCTCCATGGGCCATACGCATCCTTAACATGATAGCGAATGATTTTATCAACTACGTTTTTTGCATCAGCAGGCGTGCGTGCAGGTATGCGACCAATGCCAATATCCAGCAATGAAAGTGGGAAAAAGACATTTACATTATCTGCGTCATCCAGCAGTCCAAAAAAATCATCAGATGTATAAGTAGATAATGGATCAAGCGAAACATCATTTTCAAAACAGGGTACAAGGTTGGAATTGCCGGCCGTTCTGTTTTTATAATCAAAAGAAGCATCACCAAAAAGCAATAAGTATTTTGGTCTGTTATTAGTTGCAATGCCTGCTTTATCATAATACATTTTCACAAAATCTCTGATGGCAGTAGGGTCAGGGGTACCGCTGGAAAATTCGTTGTACACCTGCTCTGTTGTTACTACTACAGTAATGAGGTTTTGATTTTGCCGATGCCATGCTGCCAGTCTTTGGGCTTCTGCAAGCAGACTTGGATGAACAACGATTAAATAATCAGCAGTTGAAGAATTATGCAGGTTTTGATTATCTACTTTACCAATAGCATCAGGCCTCAAAAAGTTTTGATTATTGAAAGCAACGAATTCTCTCAGTCTTTCTGTTGTATGATTAAAACGAAATTCTCCACCGGCTAAAGTGCCCTGCATATTTAATGGCCGCAAAGGGTCAGTTATATCCCATACAAGCGTATTGGCGGTGGCATTTTGGAGGCGAAACTCAGTAAGATTTCCGGCGCCTACACTGGTCCAGTCTCTAAAGAGTAATTGATCAACACCTGTCATGCTCAATTGGCGTTGTGCAAATAACTCAAACCAATTAAGCCACCCCTGTGCATTTACACTCAGTGGTTGGTAAACATATTGTAATGCAATGGTGGGTTGTGTAACGGAAAAAGAAGTTTGCACTTCGCTGGATGATGCCACAGCATCGTAAGTGCCCGTACCAACAGGCGACATGTTATGAAACAATACCTGATTATTATTGGCCCGCACTGAAAAGCTGCTGCCACTTCCTGTACTTCTTGCAATTACACTTGAAATAAACCTTACCGGGTCACCTGTATTAATATTAGGTATTGAAATATTGAATGTTTTGGTTAATGAGCGACCGGGTGTATTGCTAAACTCTTCGCCATACCATTCTTTACCGCTTTTTAAAAAATTAAGACTGTCCAGCTCATAATAATACCGATCACGAAAAACAGAAACCTGTTTGTTTGGTGTACCGGAGACTAAGCGATTGCTGATGCGAAGCCCCTGCGTATTGCCGCCCACCGAAATGAAATAAAACGACTCGTTGGCATATAAATTTTTCCGATGCCTGAAGGATTGGTTTGCTGAATCTTTAACCCATTCATCGGGCCCATTGGCGTAGAATAAAAAATAATCTGCTCCATTAAAAATTCCATCACCTCCATCAACCATCAGTATTGCGTTTTCCATCAAATCATCATGCCGGTAACTGTTATTAGCTTCTGCCAGCATTCCCCCCCCATTGCCAAAAATTCTTATAGCAGTACTGGAAAGATTTGAAACTGAAATACCCAATGCCTGTAAAAAAGCAACATCAATTCTGTATACCCCTGTGGATTTTACTGAAAATTTATACCAATTACCCGTTGATAAAACTGAGTTAGGGGCATAACTACGCTGTGAAGATGCTGAGGAGGTTAAAAAAACAAGAAATATGATTATTGAAATAAGCCGCATACTAAGGGATACCCTCAAAAATAATTGAATTTTGACCAGTTCTGTGCATTTGAAATAGTTTTTGCATATGTTTGTACAGCTCTGAACAATTTTTTTTGCAGGAGCAGAATCCAATACAATATTTTTGAACCATACTCGTTAAACAAAAAACGAAAAGATGAAAAACCTTTTCCCCGTAAAATTTACCGTATCCATTTTAAGTGGACTCTTGCTTTTTACATCATGTAAGAACGGCAGTATTTTTAAGAAAAAGAAATTCGAAGCCTCATCCAATACCGGCTGGACATACAATGACCCCAGCGGCAGCGGTTTTCGTGTTTCAAAAGAACAGCAACAAAAAACAGGCCCCGGTCTTGTATTTGTTCAAGGTGGTACATTTACCATGGGTGCTACTGAAGAAGATGTAATGCGTGATTGGAATAATACCCCTCGCCGTATTACTGTTCAATCTTTTTATATGGATGAAACAGAAGTCGCAAACGTACATTACCGTGAGTACCTGTTCTGGCTGAATAAAGTGTTTCAGGATACTGCAATTACTAACAGGGCGCTCCCTGATACCTTGGTTTGGCGTAGTGAACTGGCATATAATGAACCATTGGTTGAGTATTATTTCCGCCATCCTTCCTATACTTATTATCCCGTAGTAGGTGTGAGCTGGAAACAGGCTTATGATTACTGTTTATGGCGCACTGACCGTGTTAATGAAAAACTGCTTTGGGACAAGAATATTGTAAACAAAAAGGCAGAAATCCAAAAGCAGTTACAGGGTGGAGGTCAGGAAAATTTCAATACAAAAGCATATCTACTAGGTGAATATCAGGCAACGCCGGGCAAAGGCATCAGCGCCTACAAGGATCCTGTAACCAAACAGGTGCCTACTAATATCAGTTTTGAAGAGGGTGTTATTTTACCTGATTACCGCTTGCCTACCGAAGCTGAGTGGGAATATGCAGCTTATGGTTATATCAATCAAAACCCTAACCCACGTAAAACAGAAAAACGCAGAGGTGAGGAGTTAACAGCTAACAAGCAAGTATATCCCTGGAGTCAGAATGTAAATGGTTTGAGAGATGCACGACATGGCTCATGGCAGGGTCAGTTTTTAGCCAACTTTAAACGTGGTGCGGGTGATAACATGGGAGTTGCAGGTGGTTTGAACGATCGTTCAGCTATACCTGGTCCAATTAAAGCATTTTACCCTAATGGTTTTGGCTTATATAATATGGCAGGTAACGTAACAGAATGGGTTGCCGACGTATTTAGACCATTAACACCCAACGATGGCGATGATTTCAACTACTTTCGTGGTAATAAATTCCAGCGTATGGATTTGAGCACAGGTAAGCCCGAAAGAGATTCTATGGGCCGTATCAAGTACCGTGATGAAACTGATGAAGAAGTGAAGAACCGTCGTAACTATCAGAAAGGCTATGCCATTGATTATTTAGATGGTGATAGCGCCAGCGGAGTTCAATATGGATATGGTATTACCACTTTGGTGGGAGATAAGAGCCGTGTAATTAAAGGTGGGAGCTGGAATGATAGAGCATATTGGCTAAGCCCCGGCACACGCCGTTTCCTTGAAGAAGATCAAAGCAGCGCTACCATCGGCTTCCGTTGTGCAATGACTCGTTATGGCAGCCAGGAAGGTAATGGTTTGAAAACCGGTAACTGGTTTCAAGGCAGAAAACAAAACAGCAGAAAAAGATAAGTAACAAACATCAGCTTAAATACAAAAGAGGCAATCTTGAATAAAGATTGCCTCTTTCTTTTCAAAACAATAGTTATTAATAATGCCTGTTCAGAAATCCAAAAATATTACACAGCAAAACTTTCACCACAACCGCAGGTGCGGCTGGCGTTGGGGTTATTGAAATAAAACCCTTTGCCGTTAAGACCATCACTAAAATCAAGGGTTGTATTAAAGAGGTAAAGAAAACTCTTCATATCAGTCACCACTTTTATTCCGTTATCTTCAAACACCTGATCAGTAGGTTTATTTTCATTATCAAAATCAAGCTTATAGCTCAAGCCACTGCAACCACCACCTACTACACTTACCCTTAAAAAGTAATCAGGTGCAATTGCATTCTGATCTTTCAGGCTTATTACTTTTTCTTTTGCTTTTTCGCTTACGTAAATCATAGCGTTCAATTTTTAATATAGTTATCAACTCCTGTGCCTGTTATTAATGGTTGACAAGCTGGCACAAAGGTAGCAGCTTTCCGGCACCCGGTTGTCTTCTGCAGAACGTTGTATTAACGGTGCTTTTTTACAGTTTCGCAAATCATATCTATTGCATTTACAACTTCAGATTTGGTAGTTAATCGTCCAAAGCTGAAGCGAACAGAGCTTTTTATATCTGCATCGCCTAATCCCATAGCTTTAAGAACATGACTGCCTTCCGGTTTTGCAGTAGTGCATGCGCTGCCGCTTGACACCGCCATCAATTTACTCAAGTCATTTATAAAAGAAATGCCATTGGGCAAATGAAAGCAAAGATTGCTGGTGTTGGGAAGCCTGTGTAAAGAGCTGCCATTTACAGTTGCTCCTGTTTGCCGGCACAGTTCAGATTCAAATAAATTTCTGAGTTGTAGTATTGCGTTATCATCGGTTGAAAGTTGTTTGGTAGATAACTCAGCGGCTTTGCCAAATCCTACAATGCCCGGTACATTTAAAGTACCACTGCGGAGGTTACGTTCATGCCCGCCTCCTGTAATTTGCTCAACCAGCTTTACTCTTGGATTTTTACGGCGAACATATAAAGCGCCGCATCCTTTGGGTCCGTAGAGTTTGTGCGCAGAAAATGCCATGCAATCAATATCATCTCTCAATACATCAACAGAAATTTTTCCAACGGCTTGAGTGGCGTCACAAATAAAAAGAACATTGTGTTTTTTTGCTATTTTGCCAACAGCTGAAACCGGATGTATGAGGCCTGTTTCATTATTGGCATACATAACTGCAATGGCAATTGTTGACGGCTCAATTGCATCTTCTAAAAGCTGTAAATCCAAACTGCCATCCTTATTTACCGGAAGTACAGTATATCTTATTCCTGTTTTTGATAAAGAATGGCATGTGTCTAATACCGCCTTATGTTCCGTAGCAACGGTTATAATATGCGGCGTTTTGTTCGAATAAGTTTCGGCCAATCCACGCAGTGCAAGGTTCAAACTTTCTGTTGCGCCGGACGTAAAAATAATTTCTTCAGGTGTGCAGTTAATAAGTCGGGCAATTGATGCTCTTGCACTATTTACAGCATACGCTGCCTGTTTTCCATATTCATGCAGCGTGCTTGCTGCATTTCCAAAATGATCAGAAAAGAAAGGCAGCATTGCTTCCAGTACTTCTGCATTCATGGGAGTAGTAGCGTTATAATCAAAATAAGGAATGAGTGGCTTCATGTTTATACTGCAAATTTACAGGCAAGTAAAGTATAGCGTAATAAATGTCAGTAACTGTACTAATTTTAAGCAAAGTGTACAATCGTCTTTCATTGTATCTTTCAGCTTTAAAAAAATAGTATGTTAAAGGTAGAACACATTGGAATTGCAGTAAAAGATCTTTCAGCATCTGTTCCTTTATTTGAAAAATTACTGAATACAAATTGTTACAAAAAAGAAACAGTGGAATCAGAACATGTACATACTGCATTCTTTCAAAAAGGCACTACAAAAATTGAGTTGCTGGAAAGTACACTTGAAGATGGCGTTATTGCAAAATTCATAGAAAGAAAAGGTGAAGGCATCCATCATATTGCTTTTGAAGTAGAAGATATAATATCCGAAATAGAGCGTCTTAAGCACGAAGGCTTTGTGCTGTTAAATGACCAGCCTAAAAAAGGAGCGGACAATAAATTGGTCGCATTTCTGCATCCAAAAACAACCAACGGTGTATTGATTGAGATTTGCATGGAAATAAAAAAGTAAACAGATAAACCTTTATTTAAAGTATCAGGTATATTGTTTTGCCTGTTTTATTGCTTTAGGAGTTTTATTTCCGAAATGGTTTTTCCATTTTCTGTAATACGTATCAAATACAAACCCGGTGATAGATGCGTAGTATTGAATCGTAAGGTATTACCACCCGTATAATTAAGATTTTGAATAAGAGCCCCATTTATGTTATGCAGCTGAATTATTTGATGGTTGTTGAGAACATCATTCATATATAAGGTGGCACTTGAGACTGCTGGATTTGGATAAATAGTTATGTTGCCTTTTGGGTTATTCAAAACAGAGGTTACAGATGAATATTCTGCAATACCTGTATGATTTACTTCTTTTACTCTGTAATAGGTAGTACCACGTAACAGGTGATAGTCAATTACAACATAAGCGCTTTCTGAATTATTAGTTCCTTTAGCGGAAATAGTATGCACTGAAATCCAGTTTACAGCATCTGCACTTTTTTCAAGTATAAACTCGCTGCTGTTGATTTCTGATGATGTTTGCCAACTTACAGATGCTTGAAAAGGGGATTGTATTTTAGCAGCAATTGATTTGAATGCAGTATTTAACACGCCTTGCCCTATTCCTCCGTAAGTAATGTTTGCCGGAGCATTTATATCTACATTGTTTGCACCTCCCCATACCACTCTGTCGCCTATTTGTATTTGGTCAGAGTTGCCATTTGCTGCAAGTATTTTGCCTGAGGAAGGCAAAATGGAAAGAGCACTTCCACAGCCCAGATTTAATTTACCGCCTGCTTTAAAATCAATTGTTCCGCATACAAAAATTGCCAAGCGTGGGGTATTTATGTTATTTGTGAATGTATTACCGCACTGTGTACTTACAGCGTCATAGGTAGGCGTATTAACCTGAACCGTAATATTTATGGGAATGCAAACAATGTCGTCAACTCCGGGTAATCCTGCCGGAGACCATGTATTTGGATTTTTCCAATCACCATTATTTAAAACGGCAGTTTTTGTGCAGGTTGCAGTGTTCATAGACGGGCTACAGCCCCTTGGCAAATTTGGTATATTTAAAGGCCATACCTGAGCAATTGCCAAAAAAGGAAATGTAACAAGTACATATAATGCAAATAAAAATTTGTTCACAGAGGACTATTTAATTAATGTTATAGCTCTGCATAGGGATAAATGAAATTCAATGGATCAATCTTAGGTAGGGATTATTATAAGTCTTAGGAGTCAATAATGAGGTCCGTAAATTTACGCAAATATAGGATATTCAAAAATTATCACCTTTTTATTGTAAAATAGTTTCCATTTTCATACTTCTTGAACCTTTTACAAGCACATAAGAACTCAAAGGCAGGAATTTCTGAAACCAATCACGAGCTATAGATGTATTTTCCAGAACCTTATAAGGAGTTTTCAACTTTAAAAAATCGCCCCCTACCAGAATCACTTCCTTCCATTTGTAATTATGTATCAGATTTACTAATTCCTGATGTTCATTCATGCTTTCATCACCTAGTTCAGCCATTGCACCAAGTATCAAAACTTTATTGTTACCCTGAATTTTTGCAAAATTTTCAATAGCCGCTTTCATACTGCTTGGGTTGGCATTATAAGCATCTAAGATAATATGATGGCCATCTTTTTCAATCATCTGTGATCGGCTGTTAGATGGGTTGTATTTTTCAATCGCCTCTTGTATATTTCGAAAAGGAACTTTAAAATATATTCCTACGGCTACAGCTGCCAAAACATTTGGTAAATTATAGTGGCCTACTAAATGCGTATTAATTGTTGCAGGCAAGTTCATGCTTGTAATTTCAACCTTCAAAAATGGGTCATTAGCTGTTATTCTGCCTGTAACATCTGCATCATTTGTACCATAACTAAAAACATTGTGAATGCCTTTACTCATTTCAAGGAGGTAGTCAAAATCAGTATTCAAAAAGATTGTTCCATTACTTTGTCTTATGAAATCATAAAGTTCACCTTTGCCTTTTTTTACCCCTTCAAGCCCTCCGAAGCCTTCAAGGTGAGCTTTGCCAACATTATTAATAAGCCCATGGGTGGGCAAGGTATAAGTACAATAGGCCGCAATTTCATTTTGATGGTTAGCCCCCATCTCAATCACAGCAATTTCAGCGTCAGTTGGTATTTTTAACAGCGTAAGAGGAATGCCAATGTGATTGTTCAGGTTTCCTTCGGTGGTACTGGTTTTGTACCGGCAAGAAAGAACAGCGTGTATGAGCTCCTTGGTAGTTGTTTTACCATTGCTGCCAGTAACTGCAAGTACAGGTATTTTCAATTGCAAGCGGTGGTGTTTTGCAAGTTGCTGTAATGTTTCCAAAACATTATTTACCCTAAAAATCAATGGAGTATCGAGGCCTGTTTCTTCATCAACAACAATAGCTGCTGCACCTTTTTCGAGCGCTTGCTGCGCAAATAAATTGCCATTAAAATTTCCACCTTTTAAGGCAAAAAACAATTCGCCCGGCTTAAGTTTCCTGGTGTCTGTTTGAACAAACGGATGTTTGAGGTAAAGTTGATATAGCTGCTCTGTCTGCATAAAACAAATTTAATGGGCTAAGTTGAAAACTATCCGGTAGGG
>CAYPBV010000094.1:0-8793 GCA_964409025.1 uncultured Chitinophagaceae bacterium
CAATGTTGAAGCCAGGGCGCCGGAAGTACAAAAGATTCCATCTGCATCAACAGCCATTAATGTTTCACTAAAAGGATTAACGGCAGGCCGTTACCGCATTGAGGTAAATGGTGAATCAAAATTTATTGTGGTGAAGGATGCTTCTTTGCTTCAAACCCCTGTTACAGTTATTGAACTTTACAACCATGTAGGTACTGCAGCTTCATTTTCTTTGTTAAATGCAGGAGTTGCGGCTGATAAACGTTTTACTGTAAGATTTTGCAATAAATCTGTGCTGTGGAAATACATTGCTAAATCAAGCGATGTAACAGCAGTGAATGACAGCAGTAATACACTCAGCTTTTCAAATGCTTTAACACCTGCAGAGTTTTTGAGTACAGCACCCTATCCCTTAAACGAACAGCCTTTGAAAACAATTTCATTTACATCAGCTATTCATGGAGTCATCAACTCATTGCCCAATGCTTCACCTGTTTTGCTCAGCGAAACAGAACAGGATGGAGAAGTGTATCCGTGTTCATCCATTTACCTCAATCATTAATCATAATTTAAAAAGTATCAATTATGGCATTAACAGTTAAAACCCCAGGTGTGTATATAGAAGAGGTGCCCAAATTTCCTCCTTCTGTTGCGCAGGTTGAAACAGCGATTCCTGCTTTTATTGGTTATACCGCCAAGGCAGATGAATTTGCACCCGGCGATTTAAAAAATAAGGCAACCAAAATCAGCAGCATGCTGGATTATGAAACCTTTTTTGGCGGCGCACCACCCCTGAGCATCAGTAATGTTTCCATTGATGCGCTCAATAATTTTAAATCGGCCACCATGGGTCAAACACTGTTTATGTATGATACAATCCGCATGTTTTTCAGAAATGGCGGTGGCGATTGTTACATTGTTTCTGTGGGTTTATACACTGATGGCAAAGCTGTTACTGATTTCCTTGACGATGGCAAGGGATTAAAAGTAATTGAGAAAGTAGATGAACCCACACTGCTCATTTTCCCCGACAACTCTGTTCTCACGAATGGTACAGATTATTATTCTGTTTACCAGGAAGCATTGCTGCAATGCGAAAATCTGAAAGACCGTTTTGTGGTGATGGATGTAAAGAAAGGTGAATACAATGGCGATAATTTGAGAACAGGTATCGGTATCAATAATTTAAAATACGGTGCTGCTTACACACCCTGGCTTCAGGTTATTTTTCCAAGGCAGATTAAGTACAGCGATTTTATGAACACTACGGCCAGCCCCAACCGTTTCCAGAAAGATGGAGTAAATGTTACACTTTCAGCATTGGCGGCAGGCGCACCGGCAGCAGTTACAACACAAATTACAAACCTTGATGCTGCCATTGTTGATACTGAAAAAGTAAATGCATCTGTAAATACTTTAAAAGATTCATCGGGCAGTATTGCTGAACGTTACAATGCACTGGAAACAACGCTGCAAACAACACGTACTCCGGCCAATTTGCAGAATGTGTTTGATTTTTTATTTGATATTGCAAGAGAGCTGGATAAACTTGCAGGAGCAACTGCAGATGCAGTAAGTACCAATAACGGTTTGCGTGCTTCATTTGAAGGAACCATTACTTCCCTGCTGCCTGCTTTTTCAAAAATCATCAGTTATGAAGTAGAACTGGATGCAGAGTTAACGGGCGCTTACACCGTTCAGCATTCCATTTCTTCTCCTTCACATGCCAACTGGACAACTATCTTCTCTGCACCACCGGCCTCACTCAACGTAGTTACAGGAGCAGATGATTCAGCTATGATAGGCAGTATCATTCCATTGCTGCGTACAGAGTTCAACACCATTAACAGTGTATTTGCAACAGGTGTTGTAAAAACAGCAGCGCTTACAGAGCAGGAAAAAGACAAAGGTCTTGCGGTTGTATTTCCGGTTTATAAAGGCATACTGGATGGTATTCAAAACACAAAAACAGTAATTCCGCCAGCGGGTGCTGTTACAGGTGTGTATGCATTTGTTGACCGTACACGTGGTGTATGGAAAGCTCCGGCCAATGTAAGCATTAGCGGTATTATTGGTACTGATACTACATTCAATGCAGGGCAGCTTGATAATCTCAACATTGATGTAAATGCAGGTAAGTCAATCAATGCCATCCGATCATTTACCGGCAAAGGCACATTAATATATGGTGCAAGAACATTGGCCGGTAATGATAATGAGTGGCGTTATGTTTCTGTGCGCCGTTTGTTTAATATGGTGGAAGAAAGTGTAAAGAAAGCAACTGAACAGTTTGTATTCGAGCCCAACGATGCCAATACATGGACAAAAGTACGTGCTATGATTTCCAACTTCCTCACTGTGTTGTGGCGGCAGGGTGCATTGGCCGGAGCTAAACCGGAACATGCATTTTATGTTGCCTGTGGTTTAGGTGTTACCATGACGGCGCAGGACATACTGGAAGGAAAGATGAATGTGGAAATTGGTATGGCGGCTGTTCGCCCTGCTGAGTTTATCATTCTGCGTTTCTCCCACAAAATGCAGGAATCATAAAACATTTTTTTTCAATGGCAATGAATTGATTAAATAACAGTAAAAAAAAAATTGTATGGCAAATTATCCCTTATCAAAATTTCATTTCAGGGTAGATTGGGGCGGCACCAGGATTGGCTTTACCGAAGTTACAGGGCTTGACAGAAGTTTGGATGTTATTGAGTACCGTGATGGTTCCAGCCCTGAATATTCAAAAATAAAAATGCCGGGTTTACAAAAGTTTTCCAACATCACACTCAAGCGGGGAACTTTTGCAACAGATAATGAATATTACCAATGGCTCAATACCGTGCAGATGAATAAAATTGAAAGGCGTGACCTGGTTATTTCATTACTCAACGAAAACCATGACCCTGTTATGGTTTGGAAAATTAAAAATGCATTCCCGGTAAAAGTGCAGTCGTCTGATTTAAAAGCAGATGGTAACGAAGTGGCTATTGAAACGATGGAGCTTGCACACGAAGGTCTCACAATTGAACTACCATAAGCTATGCCATTTGAATATCCGCTTACAGGTTTTCATTTTGTGGTAGCTTTTGAACTGTTTCCGCAATCGCCGGTTGATGTGCGTTTCCAGGAAGTATCCGGTTTATCAGTTACCATGAATACAGAATCAATGAACGAAGGTGGTGAAAACCGTTTTTCGCATAAGATTCCTGTGCGTGCTTCTTACAGTGATATTACACTCAAGCGTGGTTTGTTTGAGTATTCTGAACTGTACAACTGGGTTATCAACGCCATGGAAAACTTTGAATTCCGTCCCTTGAATCTAACTATCAGTTTGTTAAATGAACTGCATGCACCGGTTTACACCTGGCGGGTATTTAATGCCATACCCACCAAGTGGGAGCTTTCATCATTCAACGCCAATAACAGTGAAGTGGTGGTGGAAACACTGGTGCTGAGCTGTGCTTATTTCACCCCTTCTAACCGTTAAAATTATGCCGGTTGTAATTAATGAAATACAAATTACTGCGTATGTAAACGAACCCGGTAATACTGAAAAGAAAGAGCAAAAAAGTAAAACCGAAGGTGAGCGAAAAGACAGTGAAACAAAAAAAGAAGCACTTGTAAAAATTTGTGTGGAAGAAGTGTTGCGCATTTTAAAAGAAAAAGAAGAACGTTAATATGATTCCCGGAAAAATTCAAAAGATTACACTCAAAGCATACAAAGATGCTGCTTTTGAACAGGCTATTGAACCTGGTGGTGCATTTACAGCACAGGTAAATCCTGAATCATATACAGTAAACCATGCCATTCAGTTAAGCCAGCAGCAGGCAACCGGTACCAGTGGTGCACAGCCTAGATATGAAAACAGTCCGCCTCAGAATATGGATTTTGAATTTCTGCTGGATGCTACGGGTGTGTTATCCGGGGAAGGGATGCCTGCCGCCAACAGTGAAGTTACAAGTGTAACCTCTGTTAACTCTATTGAAGAAGCTGTCATAGGGTTAAAAAAAGTAGTGTATGATTTTGTAAGCGAAACACATGAGCCGCCATATGTAAAAATCTTCTGGGGTACTTTTTTATTCAGGTGCAGGCTCACCAATTTAAACATTACCTACAAGTTGTTTAAACCAGATGGCACACCCATCCGTGCATCAGCCAAGTGTTCATTTACTGAAGTACAGGAAGATGCCCAGCGTACTGCAGCAACAAGTCCTGAATCGCCCGACCTTACACATATACGAATGGTAAAGCATGGTGATACACTTCCCTTCATGTGTTACCGTGTGTATGGTAATGAACAGTTGTATCTGCAGGTAGCAGCAGCCAATCAGTTAAACAACTATCGTGATATACAAGTGGGGCAGGAATTATTTTTTCCACCAGTTGAAAAAACAAAAGCATAAACAATGCCGGTAGCAAGAACCATACCTTCAACCAGCAACAATGGCGTTGTAACCTTTACGGTAAAAATTGGTGGCGATGCTGTGCCGAAAAGTATCAATATTGCATCGGCTGTTATACAGCACCAGGCAAACCGTATTCCTTCCTGCCGCCTTATTATTTATGATGGGGAAGCAGCCAAATCAGATTTTCCGGTGGCCAATGGTGAATTTTTTATTCCCGGAAAAGAAATGGAACTATGGGCCGGTTTCAGCAGTGAAGAAGAATTGCTCTTTAAAGGAATCATTATCAAACAAAGTATCAAACTCCGACAGGATACATCACCTACGCTTGAAATAATTGCCAAAGATGCATGCGTACAACTCACCACAAATGCAAAACAAAAATACTTTTCTGAAAAGAGTGATAAGCAGATGATTGAAGAAATAGTTGAAGAGGCAGGATTAACAGCAGAAGTGAGTGATACCGGAGCGGCATTAAAAGAAATGGTGCAATACCACGCCTCCGATTGGGATTTTATTCTGATGCGTGCCGAAGCAAACGGGTTGATTTGTTATTGTGAAGATGGAAAACTGCTGGCGCAAAAACCAAACCTTACTGCTGATGCTTCACTTGAATTATTATTTGGCGCTTCACTTCTTGAACTGGATGCAGAACAGGATGCACGCACACAGTTTAGTGACTTGCATGCACAAACATGGAGTCATGCAGATCAGCAGTTGATAGATGTGGCAGCCAATGCGCCCCAAATAAATGAAGCAGGAAATATTACAGCAAATGACTTATCGGCTGTAACAAAAAATGAAAAGAAAATCATTCAGCATGGAGGTGCAATACCGCAACAACAGTTACAGCAGTGGGCCGATGCACAGTTGATGAGAACCAAACTATCAAAAATAAGAGGCAGTGCAAAGTTTCGTGGCTATGCAGCAGTAAAGCCGGGACAAATGATTTCGCTCAACGGAATTGGCGACCGTTTTAATGGTGATGTGTACATCAGTGGTATTAGACATGAGTTGTATGGTGGTGAATGGAGTACCGTTGCACAGTTTGGTTTGGATGCCGAATCTTTTGCATCAAAAATTCAAACCAACAATTTATCTGTGCCTGGTTTTGTACCTGCTGTAAAAGGTTTGCATGTGGGTATTGTAACAGATTTGGAAGACCCGCAGAATGAATTTCGTGTAAAAGTAAAAATCCCGGCAGTGAGCATGCAGGAAGAAGGTATGTGGGCAAGAATGATGATGCCCGATGCAGGTAATAACCGTGGTTTCTTTTTCCGGCCTGAAGTGGGCGATGAAGTAGTGCTGGGATTTTTTCATGAAGACCCCAATTATGCAGTAGTGCTCGGCTGTTTGCACAGTTCTGCCAACACAGCTCCATTGCATCAAAGCAATGACAATCATGAAAAAGGATTGTACACAAGAAGTGAAATGAAATGGGTTTGGAATGATGAAAAAAAATCATTCACCACAGAAACACCCGGCGGTAAAAAAATTATTATAGATGAAAATGCAGCAAAAATTGAAATAGCAGATGAAAACCAAAACAAAATAGTAATGAATGCAGACGGCATTACTATTGAAGCCGGCAAAGCTGTAACCATTAAAGCCGGTACTGATTTAAAATTACAGAGCTTAAATGCAGAAATGAAAGCTGATGTAAATGGAAAAATAAATGCAGGTGCAGCAATGGAACTTTCATCGGGCGGTTCAACAAGTGTAAAAGGTGCAACAGTAATGATAAATTAAGAATTATGTCAATGGCAGCAAGAGTGGGCGATATGCATGTGTGCCCGATGGTTAACGGAGTAGTACCGCATGTGGGCGGCCCTGTAATGCCTCCGGGTTGTGTTACCGTTTTAATTGGCGGTATGCCTGCAGCAAGAATGGGAGATACTACCGCACACGGAGGAACAATCATAGTTGGTTGTACAACAGTGCTCATTGGTGGTTAATGATTTTTTGATATTAAGTTCTTTATTAAACACAAATGCTTTGCACGTTTTTTTCTTAGTGAGTTTTGTGTCTTTGTGGGAATGTATTCGTATGCTGATAAACTTATAAAGGAGTCAGAAAAATATTTCAACATTCATTTTTGAAAAAATTAACGATGGAAGAACAAAAAAACTTTTTAGGTAAGGGCTGGTCGTTTCCCCCGGTATTTGAACCATTAAGCGGGCAGGTGCAAATGGTAAAAGATGTGGAAGATATCAATCAGAGCCTGCACATACTGCTTTCAACGATTATGGGCGAACGGGTGATGCAGCCAAAATATGGATGTGATATGAACGAGTTTGTGTTTGAACCTGTTACCACCACATTGAAAACATTTATGAAGGATAAAATAAAAATGCAATTAGTAATGTATGAGTCACGCATACAAATTGATATGCTGGAGTTGGACGACAGCAATATACTGGAAGGAAAAATCATAATTGATGTGCATTACCGTGTAAAAGCTACTAACAGCCGTTACAATTATGTATATCCATTTTATATAAACGAAGCTACTGAACTGCAAACCGCAAATTAACAATGGTACAGAGCAAATCATATCAATCTCTTTTGTTGCGTGATGGCACTAGCCAGCTTCAGCGCAGGGCAACCGTGCTGCTGAGTACAGAGTATGTAAAACTGGATGAACGCAGTTTAGAAGACCTCGTTGATTTTGCTGTTGATTTTGCAAAAGAACTCAAATTCATCAACCTCAATAATAAGGAAGAAGGCAACTGGAAGTTGTTTTTCAAGCAGGGTTTTGATACAGTTGAGCTGCGCAGTGCTATGCTTACACAGAAAAATTTTCATCCGCAATTTGCTTTATATCTTACGTTTGTAAAATTATTTTCTTACGCACAGCAGCAATTAAACAAGCTCACACAAAAACATCTTGATTTTTATTATGAGCAGGTACTGGCTCTTGAAAAACTTCCGGCTCAACCTGATACTGTCCATGTGGTTTATGAACTGGCTAAAGGCGCATTGGAATTTTTCTCTGCAAAAAATACATTGTTCGATGCGGGTAAAGACCCGGTAAGCAAATCGCCCCTGCAATATGCAGCCAATGACGATACGCTTATTAATACTGCAACCATTAAAGATATACGAAGCCTGTATTGTACACCAGCACAAAATGATGTGATTCGTTTTGCAACTGTTGCCAATTCTTCTGATGGCCTGGGTGCTAAACCAGATGCACTCAAACCCTGGTGGCCTGCTTTTGGTGCCGGGCATTTACAGGCCACACAAATTGGTTTTGCACTGGCATCGCCACTCTTGATTTTAAAAGAAGGCACAAGAGAAGTGTTGGTTACAATAAAACTCGGCGGGCTGCAGCAATCACTGCAAAGTATGAATGGAATTGCCGGTGAAAAATTGCAGGTGTTTTATACGGGGAAGAAAAATTGGCTTGGTCCGTTTGAAGCATCTGTAAATATTGAAAGTGATTTTGCAGGTGGTAATCAAACAATCACCATCAAACATACATTAACCGGAGCTGATGAAGAAGTAGCAGTGTACAACCCGCTCATTCATTTACAGTCTTTCAATACCCTATGGCCGGTAATGCAGTTAAAAGCAGATACCACCATCCCTTCTAATCTGTTTGGTGCATTACGTGGAGCTGTTGTAAATAAAGTAAGAATTACAGTTAAGGTAAACGGTGTTTCAGGTTTAAAACTCGAGAACGACTTGGGCGTGCTGGATGCCAAAAAACCGTTTCAGCCATTTGGTCCGCAGCCTAAAGCGGGTTCATCTTTTTACGTGGGTTATGAGGAAGTGCTGCATAAAAAATTAGATAGCTTTTCATTTAATGTAGCCTGGCTGGCACCGCCTGCTGATTTTAAAAAGCATTATGAAAAATATACAGATCCCGGGCCCACAGTAAATAATAATACCTATTTCAAGGCAGATTATTTTATAAAAGATGCAAAAGCAAGCGATGGTTATACCAATCTCTTTGATTCAAACAATGCAACATCAGATGTTACATGGCCCGACACTTCCAGCCCTGCACCATCATTTGCAGGCAGCAGTTACAATTGGTTGAACACTCCGTTTATTTTTGCATATCAAAATGTTCAGTCGCTGCTGTCAAACCCCAATGCATTTATCACGGGTTCGCTTATTTACAATTCTGCAATTGTAAGTTTAATAGGTACAAAAGCCATTGTACCCGTATCTCCTGAAAAAGGATTTATACGTTTTGAATTGCGAAGAGATTTTTTACACAGTTATTACCCGGCATTACTGGCAGCGGCTATGAGCGGGTACACAACAAAAAAAGCAGAAGATTTGCCATTGGAGCCTTATACGCCTTCCATTAAAAATATCAGGTTTAATTATAGCGCTTCTTCTGCTGATGTTAATCCGGCAGCAAAAGATTTTGGTTCATTCAACCGTAAGGAAGTTCAG
>CAYPBV010000094.1:8803-13637 GCA_964409025.1 uncultured Chitinophagaceae bacterium
GTGTGAACAACATGGGTATCTGAAAGAACAAACAGCAGGTTTGTTTGGACCCACGGTTTCTTTTGATAAATCGATTTATTTATTTCCTGCACACGATGCAGAAGGAGTTTTGTTGTTGTCGTTCAGTAATGTACAACCGGGGCAATCGGTTTCTGTTTTATTTCAATTGGCCGAAGGAACCGCCAACCCTGAAAAGGAAGCTGTAATTGTACAGTGGTATGCCATGAGCAATAATGAATGGCGAAAACTCAAACAAACAGAAATACTGAAAGATGAAACCAATCATTTTCTGCGCAGCGGTATTATACGTTTGGTTATTCCGCAGGAAGCAACAACAGATAATACCATGCTGGATACAGGAAAAATCTGGCTTTGTGCAACAGTAGAAAAAGATACTGATGCTGTTTGTTTGTTTTCACAAATCATACCACAGGCAGTAACCGCAACATTTATTGCGAATTTAAATGAAACAACAGCACATGTGTCACCCGCAGGCACCATCAGCAAACTGGTGCAAAAAGTAGTGGAAGTAAAAAAATTGAATCAGCCTTACAGTTCATTTGGCGGCAGGTCGCTTGAAACACAGAATGATTATTACATCCGCATCAGTGAGCGCCTGCGGCATAAACAGCGTGCTGTTACCAATTGGGATTATGAGCATTTGGTATTACAGCAGTTTCCTGAAGTCTATAAAGTAAAATGCCTCAATCATTCCTGTTTAGAAGTAACCTGCGATTGTTCATTTGTAAAGCCCGGACATGTTACATTAATTGCAGTGCCCGATGTACATAATAAAAACCAGTTTAACCCGCTGGAACCAAAACTCAGCCTTGATACAATTACAACTGTAGAAGCATTTTTAAAAGATCTCTGTTGCTTTTTTGTAACACCACAGGTAAAGAATCCTGAGTATGAACAGGTGTGGCTCAATTTAAAAGTGAAGTTTAAATCAGCAGGTGATTTTGGTTTTTATGCTGATGTACTCAACAATGACATCATGAAATACCTCACGCCCTGGGCTTTTACAACCGGTAGTGATATTATTTTTGGTGGCCATGTGCGTAAAAGTGTACTGCTGAATTTTATTGAAGAACTGGACTATGTAGATTTTATTACTGATTTTTCCATGCATCATATAATTGAAGGTAATACAGGTAATGATACTGATGAAATTGTAATAGATAACCCTGCTGCAATCCTGGTATCGCACAGCAAACATAACATTAACAGTTATATTGAAACCACGGTTTGTGTATGATAAAGAGCAACACCATTAGTAAACAACAGCCTAAAGAAGAGGCAATGAACTATTCGTTGCTTCGTGAAGAAGGTTTGCGGTGGATTGAAAAACTTTCGTCTGATATCTGGACGGATTATAACACACATGACCCCGGTATTACTTTCCTGGAACTGCTGAGTTATGCCATTACTGATTTGGGCTACCGTACTTCTTTTCCTGTAAAAGATTTACTTTCAGAAAATGCTGTTACAAATGAGGCGAATTTTAAACAGCAATTTTTTTCCGCTATTGAAATACTGCCTTCAAAACCGGTTTCTGAAATTGACCTGCGTAAATTATTTATTGACATTGATGGTGTTAAAAATGCCTGGCTGCTCAAAGCACAGGAAACATTGTTTATAGATTTAAAAGATGAAATTGTTACCGGTGCAGCACCCAATCATAAACAGCAGTGCAGTTTTTCACTCAACGGAATTTATGATGTAAAGGTGGAAATGGATGCTAAAGACAGTAACGGGCAGGATTGGAATGATGCAGCAAGGCAGGAGCTATTTGCTCTTTTGAAAAAACGTTTTCATGCCAACAGGAATCTTTGTGAAGACATCCGTAATGTAGAAGTGGTGGAAGAACAAAAAATACGGATATGTGCCGATGTTGAAATAAAACCAACCGCCAGTGCATTTCAAGTATATGCTGAAATATTACATCGTTTGGATTATTATCTCTCACCCGATGTAAAGCAATACACACTGGGCGAAATGCATGCATTGAAAAAAGCAGATGGCAGCAGCTACCGTATGGATGAAATTTTCTGTGGCCCTGTGCTGACGCATGGTTTTATTCCTGATGAAGAAGTGAAAAATGCAGTGCTCAAACGGAAAGTATTTCTTTCTGATATCATTTCTATTATGATGGATGTAGAAGGAGTGATATCTGTAAAAGACGTGAAGTTGAATTTTTGTGAGGATGAACTTACTGCTAAAGATGAATGGGTGTTGTGTATTCCGCAGGGTAAAAAACCATCACTTTGTCTTGATAAAATGGCTTTGCATTTTTACAAAGATGTAGTTCCCGTAAATGCAGGAAAAGCAAAAGCCCTGGCGCTCTATCAGCAAATAATGGAAGCAGACAGGCTGGCGAAGAAAAATAAAACATATACAGATTATATTTATGAGAAAGGTACAGAACGCAGCCTGCAATCTTATAAAAGTGTGATGCATGAGTTACCGCTGGTGTATGGTGTAAGCAATTATGGATTGCCTTCTACAGCATCAGTACAACGAACCGCACAAAGCAAACAATTAAAAGCCTACCTGTTGTTTTACGACCAGGTGCTTACCAATTATCTTTCCCAACTCTATCATGCAAAAGATTTGCTGCGGAGCAAAAAGCAAGTAACAGAAGCCATCAACCCGCAATCATATTTTTACCAGCCGGTAACAGGTGTTGAGCACCTTGGAGATTTGCTGCAGAATGAAAGCGGATATTTTAACGATGGTACTGTACTTGCCGGTGTTATAAATGATTATGAAAAAGATACAGAGCGCCTCAACCGTTTTGCTGACCATTTGCTGAGCCGCTTTGCAGAACAGTTTACTGATTATGTAACACAGCTATATACATTGTCTGACCATGTATCGGGTAACGAACTACTGGCAGCCAAAATAAATTTTCTAAATGAATACCCGCTCATCAGCGCCAACAGGCCTGCTGGTTATGACTATACAGCAGCGCCGGTGTGGGATACAACTAATGTGAGTGGATTGGAGCACCGCATTTGTCGTTTGCTGGGCATCAGCAATTATAATAGGCGCAGCATTTCTTCCATACAAAGTGAAGTGGTGGAAGAAATCAACAATGGTGTGTCAGAATTTCGCTTCAGGTTAAAAGACCCTGCTGATGCTAATAAAATTCTGCTCACGAGCAATATAAAATATTTTGACCGGCCCACCTGCGAACAGGTATTTGTACAAACCATGCAACTGGCGGCAACAAGAGATTTTTATGATGTAAAAAAATCAGCCGCAGATAAATATTTTTTTAATGTAGTGGATGAATCAAACACGATACTGGCACGACGAATAGAGTTTTTTGATACACCTCAACTGGCAGAAGCTGCAATTGTAAAACTCATCCTATTTGTAAAACAACAATACAGTAAGGAAGGTTTGTTTGTGGTGGAGCACCTGCTGCTGCGAATGGATAACAATTTTTTACAATTGCAAAATCAATTAATTAATGCTGAAAACTTTTTACCGGTGTGTACTGATGGTGATTGCAGTAATGGGTGTGATGAAGACCCTTATTCTTTCCGTATTACAGTGGTGCTGCCCGGCGAAACACTACGCTTTAAAAATTTTGATTTCAGAAAATATGCTGAGCGGCTCATAAGAATGGAAACACCGGCACATATCTATCCAAAAATTTGCTGGGTAAGCAATGCTCAGTTACTGGAATTTGAAACCATTTATAAAAACTGGCTGGAACTGAAACAACAGGATAAACAAAATACAGCAGAGGGGCTCACGGCTACACAGCAATTAATTAAAATTCTGTACAACCTGCGCAGTTTACTCCAGAAGGGAATACTGCCCGATTGTGAAGAACCACCGGCAAATCCGCTTATCCTGGGACGAACAAGTTTAGGTAATCTCTAAAACTATTTGGTATGAAACATATACCCGTAAAACTCAAAGAACCAAAAACATCATTCAATTTTTTTGAAGACAACCAAGTGCTTACTGCAGAACAGTTGAACAAAGCTGTTCAGTATTTTGATTATCAGGAGCGGCTCACACGTGCCCGCCTTATGGGTGTGGGTATTGTTTGCGGTTTGCATATTGTGTTTGAAAGAAGTGCTATCACTATTACAAAAGGTATTGGTGTTACCAGTGATGGTGATTTGATTGTGCTGGAAGAAGATAAAACACTCACGACTGCACAGGTATTGAACGATAAAAAAGCTGGTTATGCTCCTTTTGAAAAACTCAAAGATGCCAATGGCGTTTTGCGTGTGTGGGAACTGAAAGATACAGAAGCGGATAATGATGAAGCCACACCGCTTAGCAGTTTTTTTGATGGAAACAATCGTCCGCAGAATTTTGTGATTCTTCTTTACATCAGCCAGCATTTACATGATACAGACCAGTGCTCCTCAGATGAATGTGAAAATAAAGGGGTGGTGCATGTTTCTGATTTGAAATTTTTAGCCCTCACAAAATCAGATTTTGATTTAATAGATGATGAAAGCGCCTGCTGCGGGGATACTTATTATTCACTTCCTGAAATAAGTATTCCGAGAGTGCTCCTCAATGAAACAGATAATATTTTCAGCTATGCTGATTTTGCAGGCGCTTACCGTAAACAAATCAGTGAAGGCATGAATGTATTAAAAGAACCGCTGGCTGTTGCATCAAAAGCAGCACGCACCATCAGCGCCTGTATGATGGAAAGCGGTGTAGTAAAAAAATTACCACGACTGCAATCAACATTAGCCACCGGAATTTTTACTGAACGGGCAAGTGTTGATTTATTTGCCCAGGTTACCAATAAACTTTCTGTTTTTATTGACCGTGGCACAGCAAATGGTATTCA